>JBQTHT010000176.1:0-7309 GCA_052389595.1 Nitrospiraceae bacterium | reverse complement strand
CCGCAGGATTCGCCGCCCTCCCACGCCCAGGTGAAGACCAACTTTTTCCGGAACAATGACTTCACGGTATCTGCCTTTTACCGTATGGAGATCTCCATTGGGTGCTTTCATCTGGATTCGATAGCTTCCCCCGACGCGAAGATCCACTTCGGCGAATGGAACGGAAAAGTCGTCCGAGGGTGCAAACCAGCGCATCAGCGCTTGCGAATCCGTCCAGGCTTTGAAGACTTTGTCGCGCGGCGCGTTGAATGTGCGGGTGATGCGGAGTGTGGTCGTGGTATCTTGGGCTGTTGCAGCCATCCTGGTTCCTCCTGGACAGAAGTGTCCCGCAAGTAACGATCGAGCCCATTAAATCGTGTCTCCCAGAAGCGGCGATGAGCGGCGATCCATTCCAAGACATCTTTCAGTGGATCAGTGACGATGCAGCAGCGATGCACTCGGCCATTCTTCTCACGGCAGAGCAGCCCGGCATTCTCCAGGACACGCAGAAGGTGAGAGTGGAGCTTCGAACAGTGCTCGCCGCCGGCCTGTGTGGACCGCATCTACTGGGCAAGTTGAGGAGATCCAACCCCCCAGTGCAATTCACGACGGAGACTTGATGGCAAGACCCGATACCTCAGCGCGGTTGCGCTCATAGCTTAACGCTTTCCCCTGTATTACACTTAACCGTCACGGGTCAGAGATTTCCAACCAGGGAGGATGCCATGAAACAGGCCTATGTTCTTGTCGGAATCGCCCTCTTTGCCGTCAGCAGCATCGTCGGGTGCGACTCAAGCCAAACCGGTGGTGGCACGAAGAAATCCGGAACGGGGCCCGATGCTCCCCTTTTGGCCCCGCCCAGTTCTGCCGCTCGAATGCCAAACGATGAGGGGGTGGGCCATTACCAGCAAGGTCATTGGGATGTGGCGATGGACCATTTCCAAAAGGCCGTCAAGGCTGACCCCAATTCGGCTGTCGCGCATTACAATGTCGCGCTGACCTTGGACAAGATGGGCAAACATGATGAGGCGACGACCTCATTCAAGAAGGCCTTGGAGCTGGCCTCGACCGACCCGGCCATCAAGGATTCGGAGATTTTGAAGAAGCACGTCGGCATGTAAATAGAAGACGGCCTCTTCAATGTAGATATCCTGATCCCGCTGGTGACTCATACCGGGCTGACCTGGATGTGCGGGTGAGGCGGTCGGCTGTGTGAAAAGTTAGCGAGAGGGTGGGCCCTACTCACCCCTTACGACTGCTCGGCCTCAAACCCTGGCTTCGCTCGTAGGGGAACCTCGAACAGTGCTCGCCGTCGCTAAGCGCGCCTTCCCCTCTACCCACTTGAACACAATTGATTAGAAAAGTAACCTGACCTTATATCATCTAATAAACCGGAAGAGGCCACTATGGAATTTAACAGGCAATCAAAAGACTTGTGGTCGAGCAAGGTCGACCGTCGCCAGATGCTCAAGACGTTGGCGATGGTCGGGTCGGTCATGGCTTTGAGTGGCCCGCGGGGGCTGGCCGGGGCAATGGCGCCGGGACAGGCTTCCGCCGGGGGAAGGTCTGAAAAGTCGATTGCGGAATCGAGCACGGTCGGCCGGATCCCGCGCCGCATGTTGGGCAAGACCGGGGTGGAAGTGTCGGCGCTCTGCTTCGGCGGCGCACATTTGGGGCGTATCGATCCAGAAACCGAAGCCACACGGGTGCTGCATGAAGCCATCGACGCCGGCGTCACGTTCATGGACAACGCCTGGGAATACAATGGAGGACGCTCCGAAGAGTGGATGGGGAAGGCCCTTCTGGGGCGGCGACACCAGGTGTTCCTCATGACGAAAGTCTGTTCGCACGGACGCGACAAGAAGGTGGCCATGCAGCAGCTGGAAGAATCCCTGCGTCGCCTGCGGACGGACTATCTGGATCTCTGGCAAATTCACGAAGTTGTCTATGACGACGATCCCGATCGGCACTTTGCGCCAAACGGTGCTGCCGAAGCATTACTCGAGGCGAAGAAGCAAGGTAAGGTGCGCTTTATCGGCTTCACTGGGCACAAGCACCCAAGGATTCACCTCAGGATGTTGCAGCACGACTTTCCGTTCGACACCTGTCAACTGCCGCTCAATGTGTTCGACGGCACCTATCGCAGTTTTGAACTGGAGGTACTGCCGATCTTGAATCAGCGCGCCATTGCCCCGATCGGGATGAAGAGCCTGGGCGGGAACGGCGAGCCCATCAAGCAAGGCATCGTCACGGTGGAAGAAGCCCTGCGCTATGTGTTGAGTCTACCTGTGGCCACCGTGGTGAGCGGGATCGATTCACGACAAGTGCTGCAGCAGAATCTCGATGTGGTCCGCCGATTCACGCCGATGACCGTTGCCGAGATGCAGGCATTGCGGACTCGCGTCGCGCATTACGCCCAAGAAGGGAAGTTCGAGCTGTTTAAATCCTCCAACCGCTACGACGGCCGCATCGGTCGCGAACAACACGGGATTTCGTAATTCGCGAATCGTCTGTCATAGGTATATCTAGTCCTCGGATCGTGGTGCGTTCCTTGTCGTTTGTGTCTCGTTGCTTGCGGGATACGTTTTACGAACCCCGCTTCGCAGAACTTAATCGACCTCGCCACGTATCCTCCTGCCTAAGTTAGGTCAACGCCTGGAAAAACGCGTACAGGTTCCAGCACCACTTAACGCAATCTCGCCTTGCTCCCACATTTATTTACAAGAGCTTAATCATGCAGAGATGAAACCGTAACCAATGGCAAAACGTTTACAGCTATATCTCTCCGACGGAACCAAGATCAAGATAAGGAAGGATGTTTGGAATGACACCGCGTCTTCTGATCTTGAGCGTAATGCTGACGGTCATTCTGGGTCTAGGGGAACTGGCCAAGGCTGCTGGTCCGGTTCTCAACCAGGATTGCGTCATTGCCTGGGGCGGCAATGGTGAGACTGACCTCGCTGGATACAGGATTTATCTGGGTCGGGTTCCAGGTCTGCGGTCCCAGATGAAGGACTTGGGCAATGTGACGAGCGCCCAATGCTCGCAGGCTGGCGCCAACACGAACGGTCAGTGGTATGCGGCTGTCAGCGCCTATGATACGAGTGGTAACGAAAGTATGCTCTCGAACGAATTGCCGTTTCAACTTGCAGCGCTGCCGATTCCAGCGCCGCCCGTACAAGTGCACGAACCGACGGCCAGTCACTTGACGACGATGCAACCTGGGTTTCAACTGATGTGGACTGATACCAATCGTGGGCAAACTTCACATCGTATCGAAATCTCCAGTCCTCACCATTCTACCTGGACAACGGCGACCGTGCGCCCACCCGGCGTGACTCGATTCACGTATTTCCACCCCGTGGATGTCGAATGGCTCTGTTATCGCCTCAGGGCCGAAAGCGGGAGTCTAGTTTCTGCTTGGGCACAAGCAAGTGGACCAAATGACCGACAATTTTGCCTTGCCCCCTCCCAGCCACCCTCGCTCGGACAGCCGATTGTCGCGTCAACTATCATGTATGAACCCACGGCGGTGGAACTGAAGCTTATACAACCGGGGTTTCAACTTATCTGGGCCGATGCTCGTCCGGGGCCGATCTCACACCGCATCGAAGTCTCGGGCTCGGTCAATCCGGCTTGGACAACTCTGACGGTGCTCCCTCCCGGCGTGGCTCGGTTCACGTATGCTCACCCGATTGATGCAGAATGGGTGTGTTTTCGGGTCCGGGCTGAAAGCGGCAGGTTAGTGTCCCTGTGGGCGCAGGCGAGCGGACCGAACGACCGAGCATTTTGTTACAGCCCATCGTAAGCGGCGAGAACAGACACAACGCAGCGTCGTAATGCCGTCACGCATCGGCGCTCTTTCCGCTTCCTAGCCGGCAATGTCTGTGATGCCGGAGACACTCCGCTTCCGTTCCGGTCAATGCGCTTCCCTTCACATGGCTATTGACAGCGTCTATCTCGAAAAGTAGCCTGTGTCCGTATCTTTTCTCCGCGGAGTTCCCTTGACCGGCAATCTTTTCGCGTTTTTGCATCACGTCGCGGCGTTCGCTTTGGTCTCGACTCTTGTCGTCGAAGCCGTCTTGATCAACGATGTTCTGACGCTCAGAAGTGCGCGAAGACTCCAGCTCGCCGATCTCGCCTTCGGGATCTCAGCAGGCATCGTGCTCGTGATTGGTTTCCTTCGGGTCTTCTATTTTGAAAAAGGCACGTCCTATTACTTCCACTCGGTGCCTTTTCTCGCCAAGGTGTCGCTTTTTGCGATGATCGGATCGCTGTCCATCTATCCCACCGTCGAATTCCTGTCTTGGAGAAAATCTCTGAAACAGGGGCGGCTTCCGAAGGTTGATGATCGCAAGATCCGCATGATTCGCTCGATCATTGGATTGGAGTTGGGAGGAGTTGTTTTCTTGATTTTCTGCGCCGTGCTCATGGCACGTGACGTGTGATTAGGGTTGGGTTGCTGGATAGCCATTGGCACTCCTCTCTGGATGACTTAGGCGAGAAATATTTATGGGTGTCGTCCTGCTTACAGTTGTGATGAGCCTGACTCTTTCGGCCTGCGGTGGGGCGGCGGATCTTGTCCCGGGCGCGAGCTTGGAAGAAGTTCAACCTGAGCCCGGCGTCTTGCAAAGCCAGCGGCTGATGACAGGGACCATCACGGCGCTTGCGGGCGATCAGATCGACGTGCATACAGGCGAGGGACAGTCAAAGTCCTTGTCCCTGCAAGCCGGTGGGGAGGAGGCTCGCGGACTTCGTGTCGGTGACGAGGTTCAAATCCTTGTGAACGATCAGGACGAGGTCGTGGCGTACCAGCGTCCGAACGCCACGCCGCCCACAAAAGTTTTTCGCGGGAGCCTTTCTCAAGCGCCCCGTGTGGAACTCGAACGCGCGGTTGTTCGTCTGGAGACCGGCAAGAACGTTCCTCTGTATGCGACTCCTGTAGTAATGCCTAAATTATCCTCGTTGGAGATCGGCGAGTCGGCGCAGTTCGCCCTCGACCGGACGTACAAGATCGTAGATGTGCATTCTCTGGGGAAGCCGCGGGAAGGTCCCAAGGGGGCTTCGTCTAAAACGGTTCATCGTCGTATCGACGGCGCGTACGTTGTCATCGGAGAGGGAAAAATGCGGCTCCGCATCAGGCCGGAGAAGATTATCAGTCTGCCCGTCCGCCCATTGCTTCAGCCGGCGATCGAACAGCTCACCCCCAACGAGGAGATCACCGCGTTCCTTGATGCAGACGGGTATGTGATCGATATGGCACGGATCACCCCGGCCACTCAAACCGAGCACTCTCGATAATTGTCGACGGATGAAGTATGAAAGCCGTTGGGTATCGTGAATCGCTTCCGGTTTCGGAAGTCACGTCGCTGATCGACGTGGAGGCGCCCGATCCGAAACCGCTCGGTCGTGACTTGCTTGTGCAAGTGAAGGCCGTGTCGGTGAACCCTGTCGACACCAAAGTGCGTAGAAATTCGGCGCCCAAGGCCGGCGAAACGAAGATTCTTGGTTGGGACGCGGCCGGCGTCGTCATGGCAGTTGGCGCCGACGCGCAGCTGTTCAAGCCGGGCGACGAGGTATGGTACGCGGGTTCCATTGCTCGGCCCGGTTCAAATTCCCAACTGCATCTGGTCGATGAGCGCATCGTTGGAAAGAAGCCGGCTTCGCTTGGGTTCGCTCAAGCGGCCGCGTTGCCATTGACCACCATCACCGCGTGGGAACTGTTGTTCGACCGTCTTGGCGTTGCGCGCGGACCAGGCATCGCCGATGAGTCGCTCTTGATCATCGGAGCAGCCGGCGGTGTGGGGTCGATTTTGACGCAACTCGCGCGCAAGCTGACGGGAATGACGGTGATCGGAACCGCATCCCGTAAAGAGACTGCCGAGTGGGTGTCTCAGCTTGGCGCCCATCACGTCATCGATCACAGCCAAGCGTTGTCGTCGGAATTACAGCGTATCGGCAAGCCAAGCGTGACCCACGTGGCGAGTCTGACTCAGACCGAGATGCACTTTACGCAAATTGTAGAGTGCCTGGCGCCGCAAGGCAAATTGGGGCTCATCGACGATCCGAAGCCCATCGATGTGAATCAGCTGAAGCGCAAGAGCCTGTCTCTACATTGGGAATTGATGTTCACGCGACCGCTGTTTGCAACGAGCGACATGATTGCGCAACATCGATTGCTGATGGAAGTTGCGGAGCTTGTCGATACAGGCGTCATCCGCACGACGTTCAGCGAACATTTCGGGCGCATTAGGGCCGAGAACTTGAGACGGGCGCATGCATTTATTGAGAGCGGTAAGGCCAAAGGAAAGATCGTGCTGGAGAGCTTTTGAGTGTCTCCCCATACGCGGCGGTTCACTGAGCTGAGAAGATGATGATGATGAACCATCTGACTCTTGCCGGCTCGTTAGTTGCCGGGCTGATCGGGACTGTCTATGCAGCCGACCCGAGTTTCGATTGCCGTCAGGTGAAGCCCAGCTCCATCGAATCGGTGATCTGTGGCTCACCCCAATTGTCGTCATTGGATCGCGAGATGGTGCGGCTCTACAAGCTTGCGACGGGACCGGCTTCAGGCGCGAGCGTGGAGGAGGCGAAGCAGGAGCACATGGTCTGGCTGAAGGAGTACAACCAGTGCGCGAGGATACAGGCGCAAGAGCTCTGCATGCGCAATCGCTATTTGAAGCGCATCGCCAGGCTGCGCCTCTCCAGCAAGGCCGCGCGAGGCGCCGATGACAAGGGCATCAGCATCGGACCGGTGGTGTATCAATGCGAGAAGACCGACGGCATGGTGATCGCCACTTTCGTGAAAGCCGATCCGCCGGTGGCCTATGTCACACGCAAGGACACGTGGGTGACTATGGAACGGGTGCCCTCCGGCAGCGGCGCCAAGTATCAAGGGGACAGTGCGCAAAGTTTTTGGGAGCACCAGGGCGAAGCCCTGTATCGCGAGGGCGACGAGGTTCCCGAAGTCAAGTGTAAGCACGAGCCGATGGGCTGACATATAGCGCCACGAAGGGGGCGAGTGCGATCATCAATCGCGTCGCGGTGATCGCCGGGCTCGGCGCCTCGGCGGGGATTGAGATCGCGAACCGTTCACGTGAAGGGAGAAGCCCCATGAAAAGGAACTCTCCAGATCATCCGCGAGAATTTGAGGAAGTGAATCGCCGAAAGTTCTTGGCTCGTGGCGCATCCCTCCTGGCCGCGGGGACCGCCAGTTTTCTGCTCACATCAGGGCAGGCCGGGCAGGCCGAAGAACGCCGGATGCCGACCGATCCACGACGTGTCCCCGGCGCGCTCCCACGTCCCTACGGCGAGCGCTCGCCGTTCGTGA
>JBQTHT010000175.1:0-34768 GCA_052389595.1 Nitrospiraceae bacterium | reverse complement strand
TTTCTTTCGCCAATATGGCGAGGTCGATGATTTCCGGAACGTTCGCCAGGTAATTACAGGAGAAGGCCATCACATCGGGCCTCCAACTCTGGAGCAGCCTGATAAAGTCGTGATGGGTTTCAACCTGCAGGTCGATCAGCTGTACCGCATGGCCGGCCTGACGAACGGCCTGAGCGACAAGCTCAAGACCCAACGGCTCCAGGCGTAGATAAATTTTCGTATACATCAAACCGCTCGGATGAACGGCCAGAAATTTCATCACCCTGTCACCTCCCTTCTAAACACTAACACTGCGCTGAGTAATCGTACTCCCTATCACGTGACATTAGACACTAGGCATGTTCTCATCTCTTTTTTGATGCTTTTGTATTTAGCCGCTGCCTTTTGCCGATCCGAAGCACGATTGTCCCGAGGACGTGTCACACAGCCAGACGTTTGGTGCCTTCGCAGCGTCGGCGAGCGCGCGGCCGAGGCGCTGGAACTTGCGGGCACTAGGCGCCCCCGTTATGCCGCGCCGTTTCCTCGGTTCCGGCTCGATCCCGTGCGGGGTACGCGAGCCGAATTCCAGCCTCACCTCCACGGAGGAATTGTTCTATGTCCGCTTCTTTCCCCGGTTTGGCTTCCAGTCGAACAAGCAGTGCTGTCTTTACCATGTTGTCTCTCCTTTCATCCGAATGTAAGATAGTAACCAAAGCCTGTCTCGGCGATGCAGAGAACGGCAGCAAAAAATACCCTCAGGATGCGGTACGTTGAGGATTTAGACAACCCGAGAACGAAGCTTGAAACTATACGGAGCAAGGCAAACCACACGCCGTGGTTCACCACAGATACTTTTCTCGCATGCATCAAAAATCTTCGTAATTTGTGGCCATAGTTCAAGCTAGAAAGGCCGGGCGCGTCTAGCTTGTCCCAGACTATCCTTCTGCAGGAGCAATAAGTTCTGAACGCGAAGACAGCAAACAAATTTTTGAGCACGAACGAGTTGTCGGTGGCAGAACAATACGTCCTAGTGGTTCAACCGGTGCCCTGAACTCTGTGGAGGACAAGATCTGAGGCCGATTGCGCAGACTAGAGTGGGAGAATACGAAACTCAGAAGGTGTTCGAGACGAACAGCGCCTCGGTGGTGCGCTTAAGACTCATGCTGATAAGTGAAACATCGTCAATCTTGGAAGAATTTCATCACATCTTCCTCACGAGTCAACCCGACCAGTTGTTCACCGTTCGACCGTATGAGCAGAGGAACAGCTCCGTGGCCGGTTTCATTCCAAGCCGCCTCCCAGTCTCTAACGATGGCTGACACATCCGGCGCCTCGTCGCCCAACAACCGATCTGCGGATAGTCGTACTTTTTCCGCAACTTGCTTCAGCACCTCTGGGCGCGAAATATCGGCGCCTTCTTGCCAAAACGCCCGATAGAGTGAACCGATCAGTTGTCGCGCATGAAACGCGTCATGTCGCAAGGCGCGCGCAGCAACGGCAATCGCGAGTCGCGTATTCGGCTTCCCTTCTGGAACGACGATCGGAAGCTTTGGGGCCAGTCGCCGCACCACGTCAACTTCTTGCCTCAACTCAGCCGCCAAGTTGCTGTGCCACGCCGTCATAGGCACCGGTAAAAAGGGCGCATGTTGCACGCCGCGCCACTCCACCAGATCGACCACCCCTACTGCGTGGATCCGTTCATGCATCGCATAACAAAATGGGCAGTTGAAGTCGCTGAAGAGTTGTATCCACTTGCCGGTCGGCATGATCAGCATCCTAGTCCGCCTTGGGTCGTCTTCTCCAATAACATTTACGGATTTCAACCATTGTATCGATCTATAGCGGCATCCCATGGACTAGGAATAGGACATGGACTCGGAGATCTGGAGGCATGCGCGGGCCACTGGACTCTAGCTCCACGAAAAACTAGACTACGCTTCCCGTTGTATGAAACGCAGGCTCCGATCCTGTTGCTGACTGTATAAAACGACTACGATGAACCCACCCATCACCCCACACTTTTCCGGCTCCCGCTTCGCCGTCGAGTACGAAGTCTACGGGTCTGAGCGAGAAGCAACATCGAAGGCGAACCTTCTCTGCGTCGATCAAACTATTGAAGCTCCCGAGCAGATTCTTCCACCAGGGAGGACGAGAGAACAACTTCTTGGACGCATTGAGCAATTCAGGCCATTAGCCTCAGACCGTTCTGCGGCGCTGATTAGCTTTCCCACTGAATTGGCCGATGACAACTTCGTGCAACTGCTGCATACCGTGTTCGGCACGGCGAGTTTAAAACCCGGTATTCGAGTACTTCGCCTGGATTTGCCTCAGGAAACATTGAAGCTATGGCAGGGGCCGCGGTTCGGACGGGAAGGTCTTCGTAACCTGGTCGGCGTGACCAAGCGGCCGCTGGTGTGCGGGGTATTAAAACCACTCGGGCTGTCGCCGCCTGCTTTAGCTGAGTTGGCCTACCGCTTTGCTCTTGGCGGCGTGGACTTTGTAAAGGACGACCAAGGGCTCATGGATCAGCCCTTTTGTCGATTCGAAGAGCGGGTTTCTCACTGTACGGAGGCGGTCGCGCGGGCAAACGAAGAAACTGGAGGACGGTGTCTCTACATTCCCCATGCGACCGGACCCTGGGATGCAATGCGCGAGCGCTGTCTTTACGCCAAGAAGGTTGGGAGTGGCGGTGTGATGCTCTGTCCAGGGTTGACCGGCTTCGACGCGCTCCGTAGTCTTGCGCGAGACGGCGAGATCGAGCGACCCATCATCAGTCATCCGGCGTTGCTTGGCAGCTTTGTCGCCCATCCAGACAGCGGTATTGCGCCGTCTCTCCTGTTCGGTCAACTGCCCCGCCTCGCCGGCGCCGATGTCACCATTTATCCGACCTTCGGCCTGGATTTTCCCATCACGCGGGATGATTGCCGGGAGATCAGTCGCCAGACCGCCACGCACTGGGGTTCCATCAAACCTATATTCCCCACTGCCGCCGGCCGCATGGATAGTGAGCGGATCGCGGAAATGTGCGAGCTCTATGGATCGGACGTCGTATTTATTTTGGGAAGCAACATCCAACAACAAGGCGGGCTTCAACAGGCATGCAAGAGGTTTGTGGAGCAGGTCGCGCATTGCTCGACCTAAAATGCCGTTGACGAATCAGGATTGTTCGAAAAGTTGTCCTTCACACCCGCCCAACCCCGGCGAGCCAAGACGCGCCCTCCTCAGGTGCGGACGCAGTCACGACCTTCCTGGCCACGGTGCTTCACGCTTCACTGATTTACCAGCAGGGATGATAGAATCCATAGCACGGCCCAAAGAAACGTCGGCCGTAGGGAAATGGTCCATAGTAAGGGTTTCCCCAGACATTCGAATAGCCAAAGCCAAAACCCAAAAGAGGTCCGGCATAGACCTGCGGACCAGCGTGGGCCTGGTCCCGGTCCCGGAGTTCACGTCGAAGATCTTCGGTCACTGCCTTTTGACTTTGGACCTGGTTTTGAAATTGTTGAGTCGTCGTCTTTTGGGTTCTCAGCTCTTCCTGCAGCTTGGAGATGGTATCCTGCTGGATTTCGATATAGGCATAGAGACAATTCAAATGAGCGTCTCCACTATAGGCCAAGCAATCCTCCGGAGATCTAAAACCGGCCGCGCCGGCGCGCTCGAGCCAGGGACTTGAGAACAGCATCGCCATCAGAAGGATAACGGCGAACATCAAGTTCAACGTACCACTCCCCATTAAACAGAACAAGATGGCCGAATTAAGGAATTTGCTGATCTGTCGATCTATTGATCTGTTGATTTGTGGATTGATGATTCGAAAGACTTCATTCAATAGATCAACAGATCAACAGATCGATATCTTCCACCTGGCGATCATGTCTCGGATTGTGATATGTCGGCCCCTATGCAACTGCTGTTAATCATTCCACCCCTGACACAATTGAATACCCCCTACCCTTCTACGGCCTATCTGACGGGCTTTTTACGTGCTCGAGGTTATCGCGTTGAACAGGCCGATATCGGCATTGAAATGGTCTTAGCGCTTTTCTCGAAGGACGGACTCACGCGCCTGTTCGACGGCGCGGCAGATCGCTATCGCAATCTTCCGGGCGAAGCGCGGCAGATGCTGTCGCTCAGGGGCGCATACCAGGATTCTATCGACGCCGTCGTCAGTTTCCTTCAAGGGCGCGATCACTCCCTCGTTGCTCGAATATGCCAAGGCGCATTTCTTCCGCAAGGTCCTCGATTCGAGCAGAGCGTCGCTTCTGCCGCATCGACTGACCACCGCTCCACGACAGACCTAGCCCGACGCCTGGCCTCTCTCTACCTGGAAGACCTGGCGGACTTGGTACGGGCCACCGTCGCACCGCAGTTTGCACTCAGTCGTTATGCTGAACAAGTCGGCGCCGGCACATCGTCATTCGACCGCATTCTCCAGTCCTTGAACGAGCCACCGAGCCTGACCGATACGTTCATGTTGGAATCGCTCCGGCGTCATGTGGAACGAGTTCGCCCTCACATCGTCGGTCTTACCGTCCCGTTTCCCGGCAATCTCTATGGAGCCTTTCGCATAGCGCAGGCCTTGAAAGCATGGCATCCGAAACTCAAGATCGTTCTCGGCGGTGGCTATGCCAACACGGAATTGCGTCGAATGAGCGACCCGCGCGTGTTCGACCATCTCGACTTCGTGACGCTGGACGATGGGGAACGACCACTCTTGTCGCTGCTTGAACATGTCGACGGAAAACGTACGGAGGAAGATCTGCGACGGACATTCGTTCGATGGAAAGGAGCGGTGGTGTTTCGAGACGGTTGCACGGATCGAGAGTTCACCATGGCCGAAGTGGGCACTCCGACCTATGAGGGACTTCCCCTGGATCGGTATCTCTCCATTCTCGATACGATGAATCCCATGCACCGGCTCTGGTCTGACGGGCACTGGAACAAACTGACCGTCGCGCACGGCTGTTACTGGAAACAATGCACGTTTTGCGATGTGGGGCTGGATTACATCGGGCGGTATGAAGCCGCGCCTAACGAACTCCTGGCCGATCGCATCGAGACCCTCATCGCGGAAACGAGCCGCCGCGGATTTCATTTTGTGGACGAGGCGGCTCCTCCGGCGGCTTTGAAAGCCCTGGCCATCACCCTACTAGAACGAGGCGTCACGATCTCCTGGTGGGGAAACATCCGCTTCGAAAAGACCTTCACGCCCGATCTGTGCCGGCTCCTGGCGGTGTCCGGATGTATCGCAGTCAGCGCCGGATTAGAAGCGGCGTCAGACCGTCTCTTGGAAGCCATGAAAAAGGGCATTACGGTGGATCAGACGGCCCAAGTTGCGGCGGCGTTTCGTGCGTCCGGCATTCTCGTGCACGCCTATCTCATGTATGCCCTTCCAGGAGAGACCATCGCTGAAATGGTAGAAGCCCTCGAGCGGGTTCGCCAACTCTTTGCAGCGGACCTTCTCCAATCCGCCTTCTGGCACAAGTTCACGCCAACCGCCCATAGCCCGATCGGCCTTCATCCGGCTGCGCACGGCATTCGGATCACAGGGCCTTCATTCGGGGGTTTTGCAGAAAACGATCTCATGCATCGAGATCTCGGCGGCCAGACTCCCGATTGGGTCGGTCACGGACTCCGCGCAGCGCTGCTCAATTACATGGAAGGAAAAGGATTACCGATTCAGGTGCGGCGGTGGTTCGACCATCCGACCCCTCGCCCCACAGTAGAGCGGAATTGGATCGCAAGAACATTGGCCGAGCAGCGGGCGGTCGATGACCCCCAGGCTGAACGGCGACTGATCTGGATCGGCGGCAAGCCGGTGGTTGAACCGATCGGACCTAGCCGCCGTCGGGTCATTCTTCCGAATCAAACGCAGGATCTGGAACTGTGGCTTTCAGCCGACAAAGCGGACTGGTTGTTGCGGCTGATCCATGCCGCTACGCCGGCCCGCGAGAAACACGGTGAGGGGTACCCTCTACTGCGAGACGTACGCAACGACTACCCTGTAGAAGGAGCGTCGGCGTTTGATCGACTCTTGCGCTCTCAGGTCTGGGCGAAAGCGCGATCAGTCGGCCTGCTTCTGGTTTAACCGGAAGCGTTCTTCGTAAAGCGTATCTCGGGTTTCGCGAGATACGCTTTACGCTTCACGAACGACGCGTTATTTATTCGGTTGCGGCGTATAGCGCAAATACGGCTTCACGGCTTTGAACCCCTTTGGGAAAAGCCCTTTCGCTTCCTCATCGCTGACCGCAGGTGTAATGATGCAATCCTGACCATCCTTCCAATTGACCGGCGTGGCCACCTTGAATTTCGCCGTTAATTGCAGCGAATCGATCACGCGCAGCAACTCATCGAAATTGCGGCCGCACGAAGCCGGATAGGTCAGCATCAGTTTCACCTTTTTATCCGGCCCGATGACAAAGACCGATCGTACCGTCATGTTATCCATGGCATTGGGATGGATCATGTCGTAGAGCGTCGCTACCTTCTTATCCGGATCGGCAATCAAGGGGTAGCTCACGGTGCAGTTCTGCGTTTCGTTGATGTCTTTGGTCCAGCCTTTATGCGACTCAAGGGGGTCCACGCTGACCGCGATAATTTTCACGCCCCGCTTCTCGAAGTCATTTTTGATCCTCGCCATGTACCCTAGTTCGGTCGTGCAGACTGGGGTGAAATCTTTGGGATGGGAAAAGAGAATTCCCCACCCGTTCCCCAGCCATTCATGGAAATTGACCTTGCCCTCCGTCGTGTCCGCCGTAAAATTCGGCGCTTCATCTCCCAATCGCAGTGCCATAGTCGTCTCCTTTCGATAACCGAGTGAGTAAGTGATTGAGCATTTACATCAACTGTCTCTGGTGTTGATGAAATAGTGAGGTGTGAGAGTGAATGTAACGTACCTGGCTCAGGGATTAAGTGCAAGAGGGTCACGCGGCGCTGAGTGATGAACTCTCCTGAGAATGCAAGCGCGTACAGGCGGACATTTTGTCAAATCGAGGAAACATTGTCTTTGCCGGCGAAACGAGATTAGACAATGGGTTCAAAGGAAAACGCCACGCAACCAAGACAAAATATTCCAAAAGGTCGGCGCCAAGCCTTACGGTATTTTCGTTTCAAGGGCATGGGCCGCCGCGAAAACCGTACATCCCGCAGCCGGTTGAAAAATCATGACAATAGGCTCGCTAATTGCTTGGTTCTCGGGCATCTCGGAATCACGATCAGTTATTCACTAATCATTCCGAATGACTGAGGAGGGCATCGACATGAGAGGGCTCCTTGAGAAATCAAAAGCTCGCGAAGGGGAAACCGAACGAGAAGTGTTGGCCGCCTTGCGGCAGCGAGATGCGCAAACGATTGAGGAGCTGGTCGTCACGCTGGCCGGATTCAGTTGGTCGCAGCTTTTTTCCGCCATCGACCGCCTAAGCCGCTATGGGGTCGTCTCATTGAGGCAGATCGGAGCCAGCCAGTATCGAGTCTCCCTTACCGCCGCAGGTCTGCTGTCCTATCCTGGATCACAGCGGGTGAAGGAGGCTGTGGACAAGGTTGTGGCGTGATCCTGTTGCTTACTCTGATTGTCCTTGGGGCTGGACCTGCCCTGCCACATGACACGGTTCCGAAATATCGGTTCCCCATCGAACAACCAGTGGAACGTCACCAAGGGATCGGGCTTTTCGCGCAGGCCCAGCCGATCCCTCCCTCGCCGGTCCCGCCTCCTACGGCAGATCCAATTCCTCCGTCGCCGGTGCCCCCGATCCCGCCTGCCCCATCGCCGCACGCGCAGCAGCCGGTCCCCGGGCCTCCGTCATCTACCGATGGACCCCAAGCGACAGACCCTTTAAAGCCTCAGCCTCTTCCACCCGCTCCCTTGCCGGGCAATCCCGCGCCGCCGGATGACAAAACGCCGGCAGTCCCCAAGGATCCGAAATCTCTGCAGTCTCCTCACAAGAAGACCAAGCCGCCGATCATTGACCCGCCACCGCCACCACCATTGCCGGGCAACCCGCCGCCGAAGAGGCCCGTGCCCTAAATCGACCTCCTTGGAGGACGTTCAATGAACGTACAGGCCGGTTGCACTTCCTTTGGCGACAAGCCTATGATTTCAGACTGTCCGTAGGCCAGCGGTTCTTCGAAAGGCGCGAGATAAAACAAATGGCTAGAGCAGAGGTGGGAAAAGCGACTCAGATGACGGTTGACGACAAAGTCAGCATACTGCTCGTGGATGATCGTAAGGAATCTCTCATGGCATTGGAGTTGATCCTCTATGACCTCAATCTGGACCTCGTGAAGGCCGGCTCTGGAGAGGAGGCATTGCGTTGGCTGCTAAAAAAAGAATTCGCCGTCATCTTGCTGGATGTGAGGATGCCGGGCATGGACGGGTTCGAGACAGCCAAGCTCATTCGGCAGCGTCGCAATTCGAAACATATTCCGATCATCTTCGTCACCGCCTTCGGGGATAATCTCTACGAAGCCAAGGGTTATGCGCTAGGCGCCGTTGACTATTTGCCCACACCTGTCCTGCCGGACATGCTTCGAGCAAAGGTGAATGTCTTTATCGAGCTGTTCAAGAAAACGACTCAGCTCGAGCGTCAAGGCGAGGCCTTGGCCGAGCGTGCGAAGCAGTTGCACGCGTTGACCCAAGTTTCGTTGGAAGTCAGCTCCGCGACCACTCTCAAACAGCTACGCAAAATCCTCGATGACTCGATGTGCGTTCTCCTCCGAACCAATCAAGGCATGGCTATCTTCGACGTGAGCCCGTTGCTGGGGGCCAAGGATAAGACTCCCGTCTCCATGAAGCCGGAAGAACGTCTGTTGCAGGATGTCCTACACAGGACAAGCCGCCCCGTTCGATTGACACATCACCAACTGACGACGCAGACGGCTTGGAAGGACGCTGCCCGCACGTTCGGTCACGGACTCCTCGCAGCGCCGCTCATCGATCGAAGCGGCCGCAACATCGGGTTTCTGTACGTCTCGGACAAGCAGTCGGGGGACATGACGGAACAAGACGAAGCTATTTTCACTCAATTAGCCAACATTACATCCGTTGCCATCGAGAATCAGGTCTCCGTCGAGGCTCGGGAAGCCAATCGACTCAAAGACGAATTCCTGAGTGTCTTATCGCATGAGCTTCGGTCACCCCTGAACGCTATTCTCGGCTGGATCCGACTCTTGCGTTCTGAGAAGATCCCTCCGGAAGAATCGGTTCGTGCGTTGGAAATTATCGAGCGCAATACGCACGCTCAAACAAGACTCATCGAGGATTTGTTGGACGTCTCCCGCATCGCCTCCGGCAAACTCGCGCTCAATGTTCGCGAGGTACATCTGATTTCGATCATTCAAGCGGCGCTTGACTCGGTCCGTCCGCAAGCCGAGTCGAAGGGGATCGTCTTGCATGCCGCCCTGCCCGAGGAAATCGGCATGGTGAAGGGCGATCCTGATCGCCTCCAGCAAGTCGTCACGAATCTCCTCCACAACGCCTTCAAGTTCACGTCACCGGGCGGGCGTGTCGACGTTGTGTTGAAGCAAGTCGAGAACGGCTTGCGCCTTCAGATTGCGGATACCGGCAAAGGTATCAAGCCGGAGTTTCTGCCGCTCATTTTTGAGCGCTTCCGACAGGGCGACAGCAGCTCGACCAGGTCGGAAGGAGGTCTCGGGATCGGCCTCACGGTCGTGCGGCACATCGTGGAAAGTCATGGCGGCATCGTCAGGGGCGAGAGCGAAGGCGAAGGCAAGGGCGCCACCTTCACTGTGGAGCTTCCCCTGGAATCTTCACGACCCCGCAAGGCAACGACGCGACCCGACACAAAAGATGCGATAGGCCGTCCGGTGACGCCCGGTCGCAGCGCGTGGGTGCGCGACCTAAGCGGCGTCAGAGTGCTCGTCGTGGATGACGATCAAGACGGTCGTGACGTGATCGTCGAGATCTTGGCGCGCTGCGGGGCGTTGGTCTCGGCGGTCGGATCCACCCGCGAGGCGCTCGAGGCGATGTGCCGCCATCACCCACAGATCTTGATCAGCGATATTTCGATGCCCGGTGCAGACGGCTATGATTTGATTCGCGCCATCCGACAACTCGGACCTGAAGAAGGAGGAAACGTACCCGCGGTCGCCTTTACCGCCTATGCTTCTTCGGATGAACAAGCTCGCCTGCTTGCTGCAGGGTTTCAACTTCACGTCTCCAAGCCTTGTGATCCGACCAAGCTGCCGAGATTGCTGACCGACCTGCTCGGACACTCGCCCACCTTCGCCGGACCGCAAATCCGCCCGACGGGGGCGGACGATCATCGCATAGCCGATGTACCGACATCCTAATAGTGGATCAGCGGCATGTCTTGCCTCTACACAGAAACGACTTTAGAGGCGCACGACAAGCGACGACTCCGGATGCTCCCCAATGTTGCCGCTCGTAACGGCGACAGCCCGGCGCTTTTCCACACTCCTCCGAAAGCGAAGGGCCGGCTCCCATGAAACAACCTGTCACACCAAGCACGGACTTCCTCGCCGGTGGCGGGGAGATGGGTGCGCTGATGCGCGCCTTCGACTGGTCCATGACACCACTAGGGCCGACTGCCGAGTGGCCGCAGAGCCTGCGAAGCGCGATCAGCATTCTGTTGCCGTCGAAGGCTCAGATCGTCCTTTTCTGGGGTGCAAAGCTCATCACGCTGTACAACGATGCGTACCGCCCTGTCTTCGGCGCGAAACACCCGCGCGCCCTGGGAATGCCGGTCCGCGAGTCCTGGAGCGAGCTCTGGGGCACCGGGCTCAAGGAACTCTTCGAGGGCGTGCTAACCACGGGCGAGGCGTACTGGGCGAGTGATCATCCCTTCTTCATGGAGCGATTCGGATATCTGGAGGAAACGTTCTTCGACGTCTCCTACGACCCCGTGCGCGACGAGACCGGCCGGGTCGGCGGCGTGTTCTGCATTGTCAGCGAGACCACCGGCCGCGTCGTCGGCGAGCGGCGCCTGCGCACGCTGCGCGAGCTCAGCACGCGTACCGCGGACGCCAAGTCGCCCAAAGAAGCTTGCCGTCTGGCGGTCGAGGTGCTGGCGGAGAGCAGCCACGACATCCCGTTCGCCTTCCTTTACCTCAACGATTCCGTCACTGGCCCGCGACTCGTCGAGGCGGTGGGCGCCGACGACGCCCCGCCGGCGATCGCCTGGCCGTTCGACGACATATTACGAACCGGCGCGCCGGTAATGATCCACGCGCTCGACTCGCGCTTCGGCCCCCTGCCGGGCGGGCCTTGGCCCGAGCCGGCGCAGAAAGCCATGGTACTTCCGATCGCGCGCGCCGGCCAGGAAGCGCCCTACGGATTCGTCGTCGCCGGCATCAGTCCTCGCCGCCAGCCCGATGTGGACTACCAGAGCTTTCTGTCGCTCGTCGCGAGCCAGATCGGCTCCGCAATCGCGAACGCGCTTGCCTACGATGAAGAGCGTAAGCGCGCCGAAGCGCTGGCCGAACTCGACCGCGCCAAGACCGCGTTTTTCAGCAACGTGAGCCATGAATTCCGGACCCCGCTGACGCTCATGCTGGGGCCGATCGAAGATCTGTTGGCCAGACCGCTGGAGTCTCCTCTGTCCTCGGCACAAGACCAACTGACGGTGGCACATCGGAACAGCCTCCGCCTGCTCAAGCTTGTCAACGCCCTGTTGGATTTCTCCCGCATCGAGGCCGGCCGCATCCAGGCATCCTACGAGCCCACGGATCTCTCCGCGTTCACTGCCGAGCTGGCCAGCAACTTCCGCTCGGCTTGCGACCGCGCCGGGCTGCGCCTTCTCGTGGAGACAGCCCATCTCTCCGAGCCGGTTTATGTGGATCGGGACATGTGGGAAAAGATCGTGTTGAATCTTCTGTCCAACGCTTTTAAATTTACGATGCAGGGTAAGATTCATCTGGCGCTCCGCCAAGTCGATGCCACGGCCGAACTCTGTATCCGCGATACGGGGATCGGTATTCCCGCACAGGAAATCGATCACGTCTTCGAGCGGTTCCACCGGGTGCAGAACGCACAGGGCCGCACGCACGAGGGCACCGGCATCGGGCTCGCGCTCGTGCAGGAACTTGTCAAGCTGCACGGTGGGACGGTAACGGTTACCAGTCGGCTGGGTGAAGGCGCCTTCTTTAGGGTCACGATCCCTCTCGGCAAGGAGCATTTGTCAAAAGACCGCATCGCCGATCCAGGAACGTTTGTTTCGAAAACAATGGGCGCGCTGCCCTATGTCGAAGAAGCGCTCCGATGGTTGCCTTCCTCCGAACATAGCGCTGAGGTTTCAGGACTGAGGACTGAGGTATTCGATTCAGTCCTCCGCACTCAGTCCTCTCGTCCGCGAATCCTGGTGGCGGATGATAATGCCGACATGCGCGAGTACGTCCGTCGATTGCTCGCCACCCAGTATGAGGTCGTCGTAGCCGCCGATGGCGTTGAGGCGCTCAAAGCCGTGCAACATCAGCCTCCGGACTTGATACTGACGGATGTCATGATGCCTCGCATGGATGGATTCGCGTTGCTCGCTGAGCTTCGATCGCGCGCGGAAACCAAGACGCTCCCGGTCATCATGCTTTCTGCGCGTGCCGGCGAGGAGTCCAGGATCGAGGGACTACGATCCGGAGCAGATGACTACCTCATCAAGCCCTTCAGCGCACATGAGTTAATGGCCCGCGTCGGTACTCATTTGGAGATGTCTCGTATACGTCGCGAAGCAGGGGAACGGGTCACCTCTATCCTTGACAGCATCACCGACGGGTTCGTGACCTTCGACCGCGACTGGCGCTTTGTGTATGTCAATGCTCAGGCTGAGCGCATGAACGGCATGAGTCGTGCCGCACTTTTGGGCAAGACAATATGGGAGGTATTCCCTGCCGCTATTGGCACCACACTGGAGCATGAGTACCGCAGGGCTGTCGCCGAGCACGTCTGCGTGGACTTTGAGAGCTATTACGAACCGTGGGACCGCTGGTTCACCATCAGGGCATATCCCACGGCGGACGGTGGGTTGTCTGCATACTTCCAGGACGTCACCGACCGTAGGCGGATTGAGCAGACGCTGCGTAAGAGTGAGCAGAATCTGAGCGATTTCTTCGATAACGCAACTGTTGGGCTGCACTGGGTCGGACCAGATGGGATCATTCTGCGCGCGAATCAGGCCGAGTTGGATCTGTTGGGCTATAGGCAGGACGAATATGTGGGACATCACATTACCGAATTTCACGAAGACCGGTCGGCCATTGACGACATGTTGAGCCAGCTCTCACAAGGGAAGACACTCGATGGCTATTCCGCCCGCTTAAGACATAAGAGCGGGCACATCAAAGATGTGCTGATATCGTCCAATGTCCTCTGGGACAATGGCCGGTTCGTCCATACGCGGTGCTTTACGCTCGATGTCACCGAGCGTAAGAAAGCAGAAGAAGCGCTTCGAGAGGCCGACCGTCGGAAGGACGAGTTTCTCGCCACACTGGCTCATGAATTACGCAATCCCTTAGCTCCGCTCCGCAACGCGGCCGCTATCATCACACAGGCCTCATCGTCGGATGTCAGAGTGCTGAGGGCCCGCGACATGATCGGCCGTCAAGTTGAAACCTTAACCAGACTGGTCGACGATTTGCTGGATGTCTCCCGCATTACCACTGGCAAAATCGTTCTGCGGAAGACACGATTGGATGTGGCGACCGTCGTCGAACGAGCGGTGGAAATCTGCCGATCCGCGATCGAGGCGAAACGGCAGGATTTGCAGATCGTTTTACCGCAGTCGTTGATCTTTATGAATGGGGATTTGGTACGACTCACGCAGGTGCTAGCCAATATCCTGAACAATGCCTCAAAATTCACCCCGGAAGGCGGGCATATTTGTGTCACTGTTCAACAAGAGATAGAGGATGTCGTGATTCGTATCCGCGACAACGGATCCGGCATCGCTCCGGAGATCTTGCCACACATCTTCGCTCTCTTTGTACAGGCGGACCGCTCCCTCGATCGTTCGCTCGGAGGTCTCGGCCTGGGGCTCACGCTGGTGCGGCAGTTGATGGCGCTGCATGGCGGCACGGTCGAAGCTGTGAGTGAAGGGATTGGAAAGGGAAGTGAGTTCGTGATGCGCTTGCCGGTGATACATGTGACTCAGGAACAGGAACAGGAACAGGAACAGGAACGCAAAATGTGCGCCGCCGACCACCATCGTATTTTGGTGGTGGACGACAACCTTGATGGAGCGGAGAGCCTAGCGCTGTTGCTCAAGCTCAAGGGGCATGAAGCCGTTATCGCAGAAGACGGTCCGACTGCGCTTCGAACCGTTCCCATTTTCAAGCCCAGTATCGTGCTGCTCGATTTGGGCCTACCGGAAATGGACGGCCATGAGGTCGCCCGCCGGCTGCGCGCCGCCTATCCTCAAGATCGGTTCACCCTCATCGCCTTGACCGGCTACGGACAAGAAGAGGACCGCCGCCGCACCAAAGAAGCCGGCTTCGACCACCACCTCGTCAAGCCGGTAGACCCGAAAACGCTCGACAGGCTGATGGCCTCTCACCGCGTCGCATCTCCTCTTGAATAGCTATCGCGACCGGCAGAGAATGCGCATGCGTCGCGAAATCCTCACTTCAGACCTGACGTCGTGAATCGCTGCCGCCTTGTTCAAGATCAACATTCATCCATTCACCATGGAGTGTCTTCATGATTACCGTTTATCCACGCAGCCCTAAGGTCTTGTTAGGCGGCATGGCGCATTTAGCGCGATTCATCGACAAGATCCGTATGCGCCATGCCGGATTGATCCAAGACTACAATTACATCACCGTCGGATTCGACAAATACCTCACTGAATTTCTGCAAATTGATCCACGGGAGTTTGAACAACGAGTCCTACGAGGTGCGACGGATAACGAACTGCTTGCATGGATTAAGGCCAAAGGCCGGCCGTTGTCGGCGGAGGATATTCAACAGTGGAATGAGCGGATTCTGAACGGTGGACCGAAAGACGATGCGGCCCGCGAGCGTTTTCGCAGCAGACTCATTGAAGTCGCAACAAAGCGAGGCGTCTCGATCGCAGCCCTGCCTCCCGCCGCCTCGTGGGTGGACGTCATCGAACTGGATGAGGAGCGACTGTAGGCCGTAATGGACGTGAGTCGTCAGGCATTAAAAGCGACTCGTTTGTTCTGGGGGAATTTTGAGTGCAACCCGTCGATGAAATGAGGAAAATGTTTTGCGGATAATGTTCGGGGAATCGCTGACGGGGACGGACAAGCAACAAGCCAGGTCGGTACAAATGAGCCGGCTGCACCTGGTGAGATCTAAAGGAGACGCATTATGGACACCGATCTCGACCACTGCTCGCGCGAGGAACTCATCACAGAAGTTAGAAAGCTGCGACAAGGCATCCGAGAGCATCGCGACAGTACGAGACATGAGCTCTGCTGGCATCATCCCTCGCTTTGGGCGCTCTTGCCGGAGAAGACCGATCCGATTCCGGTGGTACCGGACTGGCCGCAATTCATTCAAGGCTGCGTGAAGTATCGCCAGTCACTTGACGATCAAGCGCCTGATGCTCCGCGGACAAAGGAACCATACCAAGAATGAATCAGCCAATTGTGGACCCGACAATCCTCGCGCTGGCAACACTTCGCGAAGCTGCAGGAACCGGACTTCGAACAGTGGATGGCTAAGATGAGAGAGGAGCAGAGGTCACAACAGGAAGTGTCTTATATCATGGCATACAGAGCGGGACAGACTGGGACGATTGCATCGGGTTACCTCCAGGCTCAAGTTTTCTCACTGCGGAACATCGCGGCGCCGCTAGGGATTTGATCAAGGCGGACCGATCGTCTCCTGATAGGCACCCGGACTTTCCTGAGTGTGGCGTGAAGTGGCCCCGATGGTTTCTATGGGAATTTCAGGTGTATTCGTTCCAGGTGATAGGCGTAACGCCTCTTGCTTCTTGATCTCGCGAAGAGATTGCACCGGTTCGCAATGGAGGTAGGTCGACAAGCTTCCATCGTCCAACCGGTAGGACACCCACTCGCAATCACAGACCCTCCCGAAAATGCAATGATCTTCCTTCGGATGAGGACTGCTGCGAGTCCATCCCAGACTCATGAGGGCACATGCCAACGTGAGGATTACGGCAGAGAGTTTCATTGGTTTCTTCACTCTATCACTGACTCGTTGGAACAAACTATAGGGCAATCTACGGGTGAACGTACAGAACGGAAGGAGGAAATATCACCCGCCTAGTAACAGTATCCGCGAATCCGCACAGGAGCCAGCTAGAGGAATAGTGAGCTATCCCCTCATTTGAAGACGTTTTCGGATGACGGATGGGAGCCGGCGCTACTCCCTCGGAGATCTTGTTGTAGTTCGAAGGCCCGGCTGCCGGAGGATAAACCGGAGCTTCCCGTGGTATCGCTGCCGAGTTGCTTGTTCAACTGGTTGAGAACTTCTTGTGGACTCTTGATTCCGGTGGGATCGCGAAACCCCGTCGGTCCGATTGGCAGGCTCGGGCCTCCGGGCATCCCGACGGTTGGAGCAGTTCCCGACCCTTCGTGGACGCGAAAGTCACCGGCGCTTGGAGAGGCGCCCAGTTGGGCGGCGGCGGGGCCGGCGCTGCCAAGGATGAAGATGAGAAAAAGCATAGGTTTCATGGAGGGACCTCCTTCCGATCGAGAGGAATCCAATGGGCACTCTACTGTACATTGAATTTGGGGATCCTTCTAGATGAAATATATAAGAGGGTGAAACCTTGGTGAGTTGAGCGATGGTCCGCACAATGCGGCCGGCTGATGTTGAAACGACTGGTGCGCCCGGCTGGAATCGAACCAGCGACCCTCAGCTTAGAAGGCTGATGCTCTATCCAACTGAGCTACGGGCGCCTTCTTAAGAAGTTCTAAGTTATGAGTTGCGGATCCGTAGGTGATGGAAGAATAAGCGGGGACCTACTCCGCAGGCTTCTTTCAACTCAGCACTCAACACTCAGAACTCAGCACTCCGCTGCGGTTTGGTCGGGGCGAGAGGATTTGAACCTCCGACATCCTGCTCCCAAAGCAGGCGCGCTACCGGGCTGCGCTACGCCCCGACTTGTAGAAAACTACAGGCGTTTGCATTCTGCCCACCGCCGGAAGAATTCGCAAGTGTTATTAGCATGTTGTTTTGAAACGACGCAAAGCGGAATGCCAAGAGGCGGATGATTGGGACTAAAGAACCTGGTCTTTCCGATGTTCATCCATTGCTGAATAATCTGTCGCGTGCAGAAAAAATGGGCTTTGCGCGGACACCGGGAAGCTCAACCCCCAAGCAGAGAGCGATGGAGGGGGCTAACCGCATGATAGAGACGGGTTCCGTGAGATTTCCTGGAGAGATCGAGGGCCCACTCGCAAAGAAAATTCCATCGGGGTTGTGATCTCCTGTACGACAGCCCCGATACTCGCCTTGAATGGCGCCGGTCTTGGGCGAATAAAGGGAAGAAATGGGGGCCTCTCGATTCCATTCCACGAGAAGGTCAGGAAGATCGTCGATACACTTCCCACTATAGAGTTCGGTCGTTTTGAGCACTCTCTGCACTGCAGGTTTTCCTGTATCGACATTGACAAGAGTCAAGAGATCCCCAATGAGTTGATCACACAATCGATCGTATTCGGCCCCTCGACAGACCAAGCCGTAGGGCTCTCTGCCTACCAGGTTGATCCGAATGCCACCGTAGGTATCGTTATTGGGGACTTGAAAAAAGCGCAGATTCGCCAGCTCATCGCTTAACGGCAATCCATGGCCTGAGCGGATCTTGCCCCGCAGGGAAGTTAGCACGGGCTTGAGGGCGCGGCGTATACCGGAAGGCGCATACTCCCAGCACCTTCGAAGGATCTCTCCTATTCTCTGCGGTGTTTCTTGACTGCGATCCCTTTCAAGGCGACGGAGCGCCTCTTCGAGAAGAAATGTCCCTTCGTAATGCGGACCGAACCCATGACTCGCGACCACGAAGACAGTCGTCTCTTCCCCGAACCGTTTGAGTAGCTGGCCAACGGCCGTGTCAATGGCGATGTAGACCTGCTCGATCGGATCTCCTAGCGCCGCGGTCAATGTTGTATCGTGGCGTGGATGGGTAGGGTCGTGTAAGTGCCAACACTGATGTCCGATGCAGTGGCTTTCAGTAAACACCGCCAGAAAGAAATCCCAATCTATTTCATCAAGGAAGTGTTCGATCAGTGCTTGCTTCATCCTGACTTTGCTGAGTAAGGCATCGCGAAGGGAAGCAAATTCGCGCGCCCCACGCTCTTGAAAAGAATCGCACAGCCCAACCGGATCTGTGCCAAAGCGTGCCGCAATCTCTGAAGCTAAGGCGGGAGGCCAGGTGCGAAATCCTCCTTCAGGATCGTGGGTGCCCCAATCAACAATGTGGATCCCGTTGATGTTTTCTGACGGAAAAGTTTTTGGCACGTCTATGACACCCACCTTACACCCGGCTCGGCTCAGCGCGTTCCAAAACGGCTCCTTCTTGACGTTTTTCGGATCAAATCTGACATTTTCGTATGACCCGGTGATGATCTGGTCACAGCTATAGCGACCATGCTCAGCAGGCGACACTCCTGTGTAAAAGGAAGGCCAAATGGCCCCGACAAAAAGACCGGGAGGACTGGTGGTGATGCCCCAGGCAGTCCTGTTTAGGAGAGACTGAAACGTAGGAAGCCGTCCTGTACGAGCCCACTGTAGAAGGAGATTTTTGTCTAAGGCGTCGAGGCCGATACAGACCACTTTGGGGGCATGAACACTCATACATCACTTTCTATGCGGGGCAGGGATCGTTCAGTGTTCCTGACGTTCCAAAATTTCTCTCACCTTCGCAAAGGCTTTCGCCCGATGACTGATTCGGTTCTTTTCTGTGGCCGAGAGTTCGGCCAAAGTCTTCCCCAACTCCGGCACAAAGAACACCGGATCATAGCCGAACCCCTGTGAACCCACAGGCTTTTCCGCGATCAATCCGTCGAGCCATCCATACGCCACCTGAACGCCGTCGAACGGTTGTGCAACAGCCGCCACGGTTATGAACCGGGCTGTTCGGGATTCCATCGGTATTCCTTCCAGCTCGTGAAGCAGCTTGCGGCAATTGTCTTCATAGGTCGCTGCCTCGCCGGCATAGCGAGCGGCATACACTCCCGGGCGTCCTCCGAGGGCCTCTACCTCCAACCCCGTATCGTCGGCGACGGCCGGCAGCCCCGTATAGCGGGCAATCTCTGTCGCTTTCTTGACCGCATTGAACTCGCAGGTATCCCCGTCTTCGACCACTTCCGGGGCATCGGGAAACTCAGCCAACGTTCTGATCCGCATTCCCAAGTCGCCTAACAACTCGCCAAGCTCTTGGCCCTTATGTTGGTTTCTTGTCGCGAGCACCAGTTCCTTGATCGTAGACATGGCCGCACTCTTGGAAGAGACATCGTCATCCGTATCTCGTCTTTCGTATCTCGTATCGGACGAGATACGCTTCACAAACGACGCTTCACGCCTCTCATTCCAGTCCCCCGATCAGCTCTTTTTGCAATGCGATGAGTTCCGCAATGGCATTCCAACCATACGTGAGGAATGACTCCAAGTCTTTCTTTTCAAACGGTGTGCGTTCCGCGGTGCCTTGGACTTCGACGTATCGCCCGCTGCCCGTCATCACCAGGTTCATATCGACTTCCGCCAATGAGTCTTCTTCATAGGCCAAATCGACCAGCACGTCCCCTCCTACCTTACCGACACTGACGGCCGCTAAGTAATCCATGAGCGGACGCTTTTTGATCAGTTCTCGTTTTCTTAGCGACGTAAAGGCATCGGCCAAGGCAATGAATGACCCGGTAATGGACGCTGTTCTGGTGCCTCCATCGGCCTGAATCACATCGCAATCGATCCAGACCGTTCGTTCTCCCATTCGAGTCATATCCGTCACCGCTCGGAGGGCACGTCCGACCAAACGCTGAATTTCCAGGGTACGCCCCCCCTGTTTGCCGCGGACGGCTTCCCGCTGAGATCGATCATGCGTGGCGCGGGGGAGCATGGCATATTCGGCCGTCACCCATCCCTTTCCTTTATCTTTCAAGAAAGGCGGAACCTTGTCTTCAACCGACGCCGTGCAAATGACCTTCGTTTCTCCCATTTCAATCAGCACAGACCCTTCCGCATACTTGGTGAAGTTTCTGGTGATTTTGATGGGTCGAATCTGGTCTTTCCGGCGCCCGTCACGCCGTATGAGACCCATGGCTCCGTTCATTGCGCGAAATACCTCCGATCAAAGTGGCGCATTATAGGAGCAGGAATTGAGAAAGAGCAAATAACGGTCATCGTTAATTGAATGTTTTCGGTCGCTCCGTTGAAGCGTCTGACTGCTTGCGCAGTTTTCTGGCAAACCGTACCCGGATGTACACAAGTCCGACGATCAACAGGCTAATTGTGTACACAAAAATGTCTTCATACGGGAAAATGTACGGCATAGGGTCTGTGAGGCGGTCTATCGTCCAGACGAGACGATTATCTATCTGCCCGATGGATAGTGGACGTTTTGAATTTCAGTAAGAGGCAGCCCAAAATCATCTTATTATCCAATGCTCTGGCACAAAAGGTGCATCCACTTTTCCAGTTGTTTCGCGGTCTTAAGTTGGCGTCGATTCGATCGATAGGCATCATCATCCCGAATCCACACCCCTTCATTTAAACTCACGCGTGGAGCGCATGGCAACAGTCGCTGAGCAGACCGACCGGCCTACGTCTATCGCTGACGCGCACATTCTCATCGTGGATGACGAAGAACCGATTCGACGGCTTCTCGGTTATCTACTCCAAACTCACGGCTACACGATCACTCTTGCCTCGGATGCCCGTGACGCCCGAAAGCATATGGCGGAACGAAACTTTGCTCTCATTCTCTGCGATGTCAATATGCCTGGTGAATCCGGCATGGATCTTGTGCGCCATATCCTGTCCGAGCATTCCGACATGGCCGCCATCATGGTAACAGGCCTCGATAGTCCGGTCCTCGCCAATGCCGCGTTGGAGATGGGGGCGTTTGGATACATCATCAAGCCCTTCGAGTCCAATGAAGTCCTGATCAATGTGGCCAACGCACTCCGTCGGCGGCGACTGGAGGTCGAGAACCGAGTTCATCGTAATAGTCTTGAGGACGTGGTCCGAACCAGAACGATGGCTCTTCAACAGACCCTCGAATGGTTGGAGCGGAGCGAGAAGGAGCTTCGCCTCTCCCGTGAAGAAACCATCCAACGTTTGGCCATTGCCGCCGAGTTTCGAGACAGCTCTACCGCCCAACACATCCACCGCATGAGTCACTATTGCGATCTGCTTGCCCGCCGATTCGGGCTATCCCCGGAGCGCTGCGATCTCATCCGTACCGCCAGCCCGATGCACGATATTGGAAAAATCGGCACCCCGGATCATGTATTGTTAAAGCCGGGCAAGTTCACACAGGAAGAATTCAATGTGATCGCGCAGCATGCGGAAATCGGCTATCGCATTTTGAGCGGATCAGACGCCGAATTGCTGAAGGTGGCCGCCGTCATTGCCTGGACTCATCATGAGCGATGGGACGGCAGCGGATACCCGCGTGGATTGAAAGGCGCCGTGATTCCTGTAGAAGGTCGAATTGCGGCCATCGCCGACGCGTTCGACGCTTTGACCACACAGCGCTGCTACAAACCCGCCTTTGCACTCGACCATGCGCTCGATCTCATGCTGAAGCATCGTGGCGAGCACTTCGATCCGGAATTGTTGGACGTGTTCTTCGCCAACATGGACGACATCAAACGAATTCATGAACGATACGCCGACCGCGCTACTCCGAGTTCTGGAACATCCAGCCCGATTCATTGACCTCCAACCCCGCGTTCGATATACTCCCTTCATCCTGCCGGTGACTCTCTGCAGCTCCCGCCAGGCGACTCTCATCCGTAGCGATCACACAGACGAACGTGGCAGTTCAGCGGACGATTATGACAACATCGATACCCACCACTCGACAGTGGATCTCCTATCTCTGCGAGTCGCTCGTCTCATCGGGCTCAATGCCGACGTGGGATGCTGTGGCGTACCTTACCGAGAATCTCTTCGGTGACCAGCCGAACTCTCGTCTGCTCGACACCAAGAACCCCTATCAACTTACCTCGCAGTTCCTTCACCGGTTGTACAGCCCGCTCGTCGAGGCTGCCTCCCGCGACATCGCGCTTCCCGCCTCGTCCATGATTCACATTTTCACGGATATCAGTCTCACGGGCAAATCCGCCGTGTTGGTCGTGTATTTTCCCGGACACAATCGCCCGCATCACTTACTTCTGCTCGACGCGATCCGGGCATGGGATGTTGTCTTTCCTCATTGCGAGGCATTCAACATGTGGGCTGAAGAGCGTTATCGATGGATTCGTTCCGCGCTGGCCACTGCGATTTCCTCCACCGAGTCTCTACACACCGCGCTGACGGGCACGACCGCCGCACTCAACTTCTGAATCCGCCTGCGTGCTTGCCGGCCGGATCAAGGCGCTGGATCGTAATTCAAGTTAGGGGCCAACCACCGCTCGAGTGCTTGCACACTCATGCGCTTTCGGGCTTGATAATCCAGTATCTGGTCACGGCCAATTTTCCCCACCGCAAAGTACTTGGCTGAGGGGTGAGCGAAGTAGAGCCCGCTCACTGCAGCGGCAGGATACATGGCGAACGATTCAGTCAATGTGATACCGGTATTCTTTTCTGCTTGCAGCACATCAAAGAGCGTTCGCTTTTCGGTATGGTCCGGGCAGGCGGGATACCCCGGCGCAGGGCGAATCCCGCGATACCGCTCTCGAATCACGTCTTCGGCAGTCAGCCGCTCGGCCCGCCCATATCCCCACTCGTCGCGGGCGCGTTTATGGAGCCACTCCGCAAAGGCTTCTGCCAATCGATCGGCCAGCGCCTTCGCCATGATGGAATTGTAGTCGTCATGATCTCTTTCAAAACCTTCACAGATCGCCTCGATACCGATCCCCGCCGTAACTGCAAATGCGCCTAAGTAGTCCGCCCGGCACGACTCTACCGGAGCGATAAAATCGGCGAGGGCAAGATTGTGCTGGGCATCGGGTTTCTCGTGCTGTTGCCGCAAGGTATGGAACACCGCCAGTACTTCCCTGCGTGAATCATCCGTATAGATTTCAATATCGTCCCCTCGGCTGTTGGCCGGAAAAAACCCATACACACCGCGTGCAGTCAGCCATCGTTTCGAGATGATCCCGTCCAACAGTTCCTGGGCGTCACGAAAGAGTTCCGTCGCCTTGGGCCCAACGGTCGCATCCTTCAAAATGGCCGGGTAGCGGCCACGCAACTCCCAGGTGTGGAAAAACGGTGACCAGTCGATGAATGGAACGAGTTGATCCAGTGACAGACCCTCCACCGTCCGGACTCCCGTAAAACTCGGCTTCTCGATCTCGAGCGTATGCCAATCACCGGGAGGCCGATGAGCCCGTGCATCGGCCAGAGTCCGCAGCGCTCTCGGCCCTCGTTCCAGATGCGCTTGCCGGATCTTTTCCTGTTCGAGCCGAGCGGTCCCGACAAAGCGCGCCCTCTGTTCGGAACTGATCAGGCTTCCAACCACGCCCACGGCCCGGGATGCGTCGAGCACGTGGATAACCGCTTCGTGGTAGGCCGGCGAGATCTTCACCGCCGTATGGGCCTTGCTTGTCGTCGCGCCTCCAATTAACAAGGGCACATGAAAGCCTTCGCGCGTCATTTCCTTGGCCACATGCACCATTTCGTCCAGCGACGGCGTGATGAGACCGCTCAACCCCACGATATCGACCTTCTGCTCGCTGGCCGTCGAGAGAATCTTTTCACAGGGCACCATCACACCGAGATCAATGATCTCATAGTTGTTGCACCCCAGCACGACACCCACGATGTTCTTGCCGATGTCATGGACATCCCCTTTCACAGTGGCCAGCAGAATCCTTCCGTTACTTTTGACACCACCCGATTGTTTTTCCGCCTCCATAAACGGCATCAGATACGCGACCGCCTTTTTCATGACACGAGCGCTCTTGACGACCTGCGGCAGAAACATCTTGCCGGCTCCGAAGAGGTCCCCGACGACGTTCATGCCGTCCATGAGCGGACCTTCGATCACCAATAGAGGTGCACCGTATTTCTTCCGGGCTTCTTCTATGTCGACGTCGATGTATTCGACGATGCCTTTGATCAAGGCATGCGACAGTCGTTCTTCGACCGTGCCCGATCTCCACTCGTCGTCCTTCGCTGCGACTTTATCCTTTTGCTTGACCGTCTCGGCAAACGCCACCAGCCGCTCCGTGGCATCCGGCCGTCGATTCAAAAGCACATACTCTACAAGCTCAAGCAGTGCTTTGGGTATCTCATCATAAACAGCTAATTGGCCGGCATTTACAATTCCCATGTCCAAGCCGGCTTTAATGGCATGATAGAGAAAAGCTGCGTGCATCGCTTCGCGTACGACATTGTTTCCGCGGAACGAGAACGAGATGTTGCTGATACCCCCGCTGACTTTCGCAGACGGGAGATTCTGCTTGATCCAACGGGTGGCTTCGAGGAAGTTGACCGCGTAGTTGTTGTGCTCGTCGATGCCCGTGGCGACCGTCAAAATGTTCGGATCGAAAATAATGTCCTCGGGAGGAACACCGACCGTCTCGGTCAAGATCTTGTACGAACGACCGCATATCTCGCGCTTGCGCTCCACTGTGTCGGCTTGCCCTCGCTCGTCAAATGCCATCACCACCATCGCCGCGCCATAGCGACGGATTAGGCGTGCTTGCTCGATGAACTTGGATTCTCCTTCTTTCAGGCTGATGGAATTGACAACCGGCTTTCCTTGGATGCATTTCAGTCCTGCTTCGAGCACCTCCCACTTGGAACTGTCGACCATGATCGGCACACGGGTAATGTCGGGCTCGCCGGCGATCAGGTTGAGAAATTGCGCCATTGCCGCCTTCGAATCGAGCATGCCTTCATCCATGTTGATGTCGATGATCTGTGCGCCACCTTCCACTTGCTGACGAGCAATGGAGACGGCCTTCTCATAGTCACCGGCGAGAATAAGCTTCGCGAACGCCGGAGAACCCGTCACATTGGTTCGCTCCCCGATGTTCACGAAGTTCGCTTCTGGCCGAATGGTCACCGCTTCCGTACCGCTCAAGCGTGTGTGGGGAACGCTCTTCGCCGGCGCTCGTGGAGGAAGGTTTCTGACGGCGTCCGCAATCGCTTGGATGTGACCTGGTGTCGTCCCGCAGCATCCGCCCACAATGTTGAGCCATCCGTTCTGCGCCCACTCTCGAAGCTGCGGCGCCAGGCTTGTCGGGGTTTCCGGAAACCCTGTCGGCAACAAAGGATTGGGCAAACCCGCATTGGGATGCGCGCTGATGTAGATGGGGGCCAGAGCAGCCAGCTCTTCTATCAACGGCCTCATCTCCGCGGGACCTAACGCACAGTTGATTCCCACACTGAGCAGCGGCACGTGAGAGATCGAATTCCAGAACGCCTCGGTCGTTTGTCCTGTGACTCCACGGTTGCTGCCGGCTTGAATGAATGTGACCGACGCCATCACAGGCACACGGGCTTTACGCTCTTCGAACAGTTGTTCGATGGCAAAGAACGCCGCCTTGGCATTGAGCGTGTCGAAAATCGTTTCGACCAAAAGAATGTCCGCTGTCCCGTCGAGGAGTCCTCGAGCCTGGTCGTAATACGCAGAGACCAATTGATCATATGTCACGCCGCGAGCCCCCGGATGGTTGACATCCGTCGACATCGACGACATACGATTCGTGGGTCCGATGGCGCCGGCAACAAAACAGACCCTGCCAGGCTGCGCGGCCATCACGTGATCTGCCGCACGACGAGCGGCGTGCGCCCCCGCGTGATTCAGCTCATACGCGAGCTGTTCCATCTTATAATCGGCCAACGAAATCGTCTGGGAGTTGAAGGTATTGGTTTCGATGATGTCAGCGCCCGCCTCCAAGTACTGCCGATGTATCGCCTCAATCACATCCGGGCGGGTAAGGTTCAACAGATCGTTGTTGCCCTGGAGATCCTTCGGCCAATCCTTGAAGCGTTCCCCGCGAAACGCCGCCTCGTCCAGCTTGTAGGTCTGGATCATCGTCCCCATCGCGCCGTCAAGGACTGCGATTCGTCGTTGAAGAACATCCTCTAACTGCATTCCTCCGCCTTTCACGTTGCGTCGTTCAGCACATAGATTGTGTGCAATTATGTGGAACCCTTGGTCATGATACTGAAAGGGCTCAAGACGGGCAAGCCATACGGTAGAATCTTGACTTTACATCAAACCGCCGATACGATGCCTCATGGGTTGGAGAGTGGCCGCACAACCCCCCGCCCGCACTCCTCTTTCTCTGCTTGTGTTTCTCATTCTTTCGGCTGTGCTCGATCCGAATGCCGCAACAGGCGGTCCGTACTTTGAGGACGGGTTTCTAGGCCTTCGGCAGGCTGAATTGCACGACAAACTCGGCCCGCCCCAGGCGATTCGAGATCGGAAGGCCGCGTTGCGTGTCTTTAGTTATTATTCGCTGGCGGATTGGGAAAAATACTTTAAGAAGGTGGTGTCACCGCAAAGCGGAGAAGACGTGTACACGTTTAAGCGCGACGGCGTGGATGTGCGGTATTCCTTCAGCTACGCGCTTGATCCCAATGACCAAAGCGATGCTCCCACCTTGTATGTCCGTCTCGTCGACATAGAATTTTCTCCCTCGGTTCCGCTGACCCGCGTCCCGGCATTGATTCCAGAATTCAAGCCGTCCGAGGATCCAACGACTACTACGTTTCGTTCGAACATTTGGGTGCTTCTGTTTAAGGGGGGACCCTCAGCGGAGGCACGATTCATTATCAAAGAAAAAGGGAAAGACACGCTTGACTGGAGTTTGGCGTACCAACTGTTCGCCCTCCAAGGTCTTCCGGAACCGCTGACCGTACAGGCGCCCGTGGACAGGGTTGAAATCGGCGCACAGAGCCTCGAACTGGTCAAGCAACGCCAGCGAAATACTCACGACCCCATTCTCAATCCTTTTTCCAAAGAGTTCGCTCAGCAGGCCGCTCCTCCGCCCCCTGCGACCAAAAAAATTCCTCTTCCGAAATACGCCGATTAGCCTCTGCGCCGGTCCCCTAACGTCCTGAATGCTCGGAACTCGCCTGAGGCGCCAGCTGATCCATTCTTCGCTTCTGGTCTTCCTCAATGGTCGTCGCTTTCTTTCGGAACTGGTTAAGCACGCTGCCTCCTGCCGGGAAAGAATCGGAGGTAGTCGCCACTCGATCACCGAGATCTGATACAAACATCAGATAGAGGGTCGAGAGCGCACACAATCCGATCGCCCACGGCATGAGAAGTCGAAACACTGGGCCTCCCGTGAGTTTACCTAGTACAGCAAACACCAGCGCGGCAAGACAGCCTCCCACAAACATCACCGACTGAAAAGCTGTCAGTCCAGGAATCACGGTGGCAGGCAAGGCTGCGACGATACGTCGCAACCATGTCTCGACCTGTGATGAACTGGGGAGAGCCAACGTGTCTAGTCGTCGGCCATCCGGTCTGTTTTGTGTCACATCGTTGGATACCCTCACACGTGACCGGTATTGTTCGGGAACATCCTCCAAGCGATCCGTGGCCACAAGGTTGCCCTTTTCATCCATGTACGAATAGATCGGCTTGTCAGCCATGGCTTGGAACGGCCAGTGGATCCACGTGACGACTACGATTAAGAACATGCCTATGTTCAACATGGCCAACCCTCCGCCTTCGACGAAACGGTGCCGGTGTTCATCTTGTCCAAGCATACCACTCGGCGGTCGAACATCCGGCGAAGCAATACCGCGATATCAGAGGGTGAAGAAAGCGCAGATAGCTCTGCGGGCCTGCGTGGGCTATTCATCTTGATAGCGAATATCCCGTGAGTCGGCCAATGAAAGGTAAGGTTCCCCCCACTGATGAGGGCTGTCTAAGTTCCACTCTTCGTCGCGCGTAACGGGCTTCAGCCTCACCCCATAGATTCCTCCAAAGACCAGATGCGTGAGACCGGCGCCGGAATCTTCAACCTGCTGAGCATAGGCAGGACAGCAGGGGTGTTGAGAATCATCCGCCCAGCCGGTCACCCAATACCAAGCTCCTTCGGCTGCTCGTTCGTAGGTTTTCACTTGGATGACCGGGCGAGCCGGTCCCACCTCTTTGAAGCGAGCAAAGGCGCTGGCCTGACAATTTTCATTAGGCTCAACTTCGAGGATCATCACGCGCCTTCGCTTGACTCATCAAAGACCCCGCTGCTAGCATGCGCCTCTAGAGGGTTCATCCAAGACCGATCCGCCTTTTCCCGCTTCGAGATAAGTTTTCCATCAGTGACCACCATCGATTTCCATCAGACTGATGAAGGCTCCAGCAGAGCAGAACCGAAGCCGTTTATCTGCCGGCGGCCGGTCCGCATCGTCATCTATGCTCTCCTAGCTCTCTTTTTTCTGGGGATGTTGTCCTGGCGATTCATCCCTCACTATCTGGACCCAACCTATGAAAAACACATTGAGAATAAACGGGTCATGGCAGGCATGTCACGCGAGCAAGTGTTACAGGCCTGGGGATCTCCCAACACCATGAACGTAAGCCATACCAAAGAAGGCGTCCGGCGTGAGGAGTGGATTTTTGAAGATTGGGAGAGCGCGGCCATTGTGAAGCATCGATACCTCTACTTCGAGGAAGGCAAGTTAGTGGGCGGCTGGTACCAAGGTTCGGGCGAACGTATCCCCTCCGCACCACTTAAAGATCCACACACACGGAACGGCCCTCCACCCTCCGGCGGACCCACCAGTGGGCCTACGCAGAATTAGCCTCCTCGGCCGGCTCGCGCGTCCGAAGCTTGCTCAGCAGCATTGTTGCCCGCTCAACGTCAGAATCCATGACCATCACCGGGCACATAAGAAACAACACCCCCGGGTATAAGCTACTCATATGCTCGTGCTGCACGACATACTCAATTCCGTTTGCGTCGAGCAGACTTTTGATCAACGCCAACTCACCCATATCGTTCGGCTGTGTCAGCTTCACCATTCTCATAGAAAAACGTTTCCTTATCCGACGACATCTGAGGCAGCCGTCGTTTCCGCTTAACAATACTGCGACCAGACTTGGCCAAATCGTTGCTTTTTCAAGAAGCGCCCCCTACACTGGGAAATGAATAGGCGCCTTTGTCTACCACGTCTTGTGTCGCTGACCTTTGTCCCGAAGAGCGCAACAGACGCGATGGAAGATGGTTCAAGGGGTTTCGGTGATTTGCACACGTCGTTCTTTGCCGACCCCGCCTGAAACCGTGAGCACCCGCTTCCACTCGCGAACTTGATAAATGGCCCATGCGTTCGCTTGGCCTTTGTAAAAGGCCTCAGGGTCCTCGCCGCTCGCGTTTAAATAGATGGGTTCGGTGAAACCTTCATCCAAGACATAATCCAACAGACACTCCGTGGTAAAGCCTCGGCCGCGCAACGCGATCTCCGCGAGAAGGGTCAGAATATCGTCGGATTGCTGGATAGTAATCGGGGTCATTGCTCAGCCTCCACCTGCGGAAGAATGATTGTAATGACGCGGCGGAGAGAAGACAAGAGATGAAGCGGAATACACTGGCGCCGGAGCAAGTTCAGGAACGACTGCTCGCGATCATGGATCAGAAGCACCACTGGGCCTGGGCGCATTTTACGGGAAACAGCCTGGGCAAGGAACAACTCAAGATCCATTTTCAACAAGAGTACGCGGTGTATGTACGGGATTTCCCCGTTTATCTGGCCCGCATTCACGGGCAGAACCCGCCGCCGACGGTCCGTCGCATGCTGGCAGAAAACATCTACGAAGAGGACACTGGCGGCCTGTCCTTTGGCCGGTCCCATCCCGAATTGTTTCATGAAATGATGCAGGGGCTAGGATACGATTCCCTTGAGTTTGAGCGGGTGAAATTGTTGCCGGCCAGCACGGCCTACCGTCGGTGGTTGGAGCAGGTATCTGGAAGCGGCGACTGGGTCGTGGGCGCCGCAGCTCTAGCGATTTTCGTCGAAGGGAGCATCAAAGACCGAAAGGAGATTCTCGAACCCTCCAAGCCTAAAACGCAAGAGGAAATCGAAACCTATGTCCGGCAACATCCACTGGTCCGTTATCACGGACTTTCTGCGGACCATCTCGACCTGATACGCGCGCATCAGAAAGTAGAGGCAGGACATCGGCAGGACGCCTATGCGATGGTCGTGGAACACGCCACGACGGCTAAGCAGCAACAAGCCGTGCTGGCATGCCTCAAGAAAGCCCTAGGTCTCTGGGTTCGCTACCGCGATGGAGTTGCCAAGGCCTGCGGCCTCAAAAGACGCTAATGGCGTTTCGCTTCCGCATTTCCGTTCTTCTCTTCGCCTCTCTCCTCTCTGCTCTCGGCTCTCAACCATCCGCTCTCAGTGCGGCATCCTCCGAGGATATGGCGTTGGTACCGGCCGGCGAGTTTCCGATGGGCGATCCTGAAGGCAGCGACGGCTTCGACGACGAACACCCCCAGCGCAGGGTGTATCTCAGCGCCTTCTGGATCGATCGCTATGAAGTCACGAATGCCCGTTATGAACGGTTCGTGCGAGCGACAGACCATCCCAGCCCCGCCAATAGTAACCCTGCTGTCACCTTGTGGGATCAGCAGGGCCCCCTCAAGGACATTGTCGATCATCCCGTCGTAAATGTGAGCTGGAGCGATGCGGACGCGTACTGCCATTGGACAGGCAAACGCTTACCGACTGAAGCGGAATGGGAAAAGGCGGCACGAGGAACCGATGGGCGCCGATACCCCTGGGGAAATGATTGGGACATAAGGCAAGCCAACAGCGCGAGCTATTGGGCAGGTCGAACCATCGAGTTTGTCACCGGGGCGGAATGGGATGCTTTTTGGGTCAAAGGGGAGGGGGCCATTCTCACAAAGGAGAAAGGCATCAAAGGGGAGGTCCTCACGCTCCCCGTCGGCAGCTTTCCGCAAGGAGCAAGTCCCTACGGGCTCCTGGACATGGCCGGCAACGCCAGCGAGTGGGTGCAGGATTGGTTCGCGCCGAATTACTATCGGGAAGCACCTTTGTCCGATCCACCGGGGCCGGCCCGGGGAGCCGTCAAAGCGATGCGCGGAGGCTCGTGGCTCAAGCCGGCCATCAGCCTCCGCACCGCCGACCGCGACTGGGGGATCATGGATAACCACCCCAGTGGGACAGGATTCCGATGCGCCATGGACGAATACTGATATGTGAGAAAATTGTTACAGATCACGTGTTTTTGACTCGGAGATGCCGCTCCTCAATTCCAATTTTCAGAACGCGGCCCCTCCTTTGTACAAGTCATATCCCTACATCGTCGGTATTGTCTCCCCGCCGCAAGGTGCCGTAGGTATATCCCACGCGGCGAAAGGAAAGACACGTTGCAAGGTCAGTCATCAACGGCGAAGATGCTCAAGACCCTCAAGATGATGATGATCAGCGGTGTACTCCGTCCCGGCGATTGGGAGATACACTATGCGACTCAATCCGCTTCACTTGACTCATCGCTCGAAATACCACGCTTCGTGAATACGTTCATGAGCTCCCCAATCTTTCAAACAGCCCAGACCCCGACTTCACCGCATTTAACCGTCAGACCCTCGACACCGCAGACCATACAGTCGGCGAAACACGACTCCGGCGATCCGTCCCGCCACCGGCAGCCGGATAAAGGTAGTAACCGACGGTCGCTCATCACCAGAATGGCACGGTCGCTGTTTGGTTGGAACTCCGAAAGAGAAGTGCCCGTGCAACACTCGTCACAGTCTTCAGTAGGTCAAATCAGCCTTCTCGAAGCCTCATTGGAGCGAGAACGGCAGCGTGGTGCTCTCTTGAAGCAGCAATGTCAGACTGCCGCACAGGATGCGGTCCTGGTTCGCAACCTTGACCAGCAATTGAGAGCGGCCCAGGAACAATCCAGGCGGTTGGCTCAGCGACTCGCTCAGACACAAACAACTCTCGATCGCATGCCGGAATTGGAAGCCGACCTGACCGTCGAGCGAGAAACGGCTAGGCAATTGGTTCAGCAGCTAGCGGAGGTCGAACAGACTGCCGCTCGGGTTCCGATCCTGGAAAACGCGCTAGTGGCTGAATGGGAACGCTCACGAGATCTGCAGGAATGTCTTGAGGAAGCCCATCAGGAAACGATCCGGGTCAAGCGGCAGATTGAGGAACTTCTCCACGAGGTTCTCCGCGACACGCATCCCTGATTAATTTCATCATTCCTTTCCTGAACCTTCTTCACAGATCGGCTCTGCAGACCCTATACCACCCCTTCAGATCTCAACGGTGGGAATTGATCAGCAAACGCCGTTCTCATTGCAGCTCGGCAGCACCCATCCCTTGCTTCTCACGTGCGGTCTAGGGCTTGCGCAAACGCAGCGCGTAGCGCAACGACGGAAGGCTGGTGAGGAGCCAACACGCCGGCTTCAATCAGCACCTCCAAGCGTGGCGCAGGGTCCAGGCAACAGAGCGATGTGCGATCCAACAGCGGCAATTTCTCAATCACAGATTGATAGGTGCTCAGCCACGTCTCCGTGACTACCCGCAAGCCGGCGTCAGTCGGTCTCATTCGCCCCAACCTCACCTGTTCAAGAAGCTTTAGAATCGGATCAGCCTGGGAGATTGTGGCGATTGCCTTCCGGACAGCCAGTTCCCGTGATGCAGTCATGACACATCCTGAACGACCGAATTTAATTCATTGAACAAGAGCCGGGTCCTCTAGGATCACCGCACGACCCGCAGGGGCTAGACCCGCTTGGGGCGGCCCAATCAGCGGAGCCTCCGACTCCAAAGGCAGAGAACTGCTTCTCCAGCGTCGTGGCCTTGCAGGACGGGCAGTTCGGCGATGTAGTGCCTTGGACAAGCGCTTCAAACCGATGATTGCATTCCCGACAGAGATATTCGAAGATGGGCATCGCCGGGCTCCTTTTCGGCGTATTATACGGACCCTCGTAGCTTATTCGCAATTGCTCGATCGCACAGGGGATGATGCATGTTTCAGGAAGAAAAGTCGTTCACGTTACGATTCACACTGGAAGCACATTTCCCGGAGAACTATGAGGGAGACGAGGACGACTATCTCTGGCTTCGTGACTGGGAAGCCAGGGTAAAACCGGAACTTCTCAAGACGATTTTTGACTCATTGAGACGCTCTCCGTCATGGAATGTACACATCAGAAACCGGGGCCGTTCCCCTCTGGATGAAATCGAAGTGGCCATGATGAAAGACTTCTCACAATCAAACGGAAACAACCGGGAAAAAAAAGCGCCTTGATGATGAAGTCCGACGAGCGCGGGCTGTATCTCCATATCCCATTTTGTCTCGCGCGGTGCCATTTCTGCGCCTTCTATCTTCAGATCTATCAAAAAGATCGAGCGGCTATCTTTGTCGATTCACTGCTCCATGAAATCCACCTCTATGCTGACCGCAACCCCTTTGAAGGCCGTCCGCTGACGTCGATCTATTTCGGCGGCGGCACACCGACCACATTACCATCCACTCACCTGATCCGAATTCTTTCCGAAGTGCGTCGCGCGTTTTACCTGAACCCTGATGTGGAAATCACGATCGAAGCCCACCCTGATACCGTCACACGGGAAAGCTTGGCGCAACTATTCGACGCAGGGTTCAACCGAATAAGCCTCGGCGTTCAATCGTTGCACGACAAAGAGCTGATCGCAATCGGCCGCCCCGCAAAAAGCGGCACGGCTCAACAGGCCCTTATGGACGCCCGGTCGGCCGGTTTCACAAACATCAACCTCGACCTGATCTATGGCTTACTGGGACAATCTCTGAATTCGTGGCGCGCCGATGTACAGAGAATTGTCGACTTAAAACCGACTCATCTCTCCTGCTATGCGTTGACGATTGAAAGCGGAACTCACTTACAGCGCGATGTCGAACGAGATAAGACGCTCGAACCGGATGAGGAACTCCAGATTGCAATGGAGCAAGAAGGCCAGGCTCTCTTTGCCGCAGCAGGTTTCCGTCGGTATGAAATCTCAAACTACGCGCGACCGGGCTGTGAATGCCGACACAACCTCCTCTACTGGACAGCAGGCGAGTATCTCGGCCTTGGCCCAAGTGCCCAGTCATATGTGCAAGGGGACCGATTCGGGAATGTTGACAATTTGCAGACCTATACCCACATGCTGGAAGCCAATCGGATTCCCGTCTCAGCTCATGACCGTCTTGACGTCATTCAACAGCACCGCGAAGCCGTTGTCTTTGGGTTACGCCTGATAGAGGGCGTCCCGCGTCCACTGGTGGACTCTCAAGATTGGTCTATAGAGTCGAACCAGGTCCTCACACGTTTGATTGGCGAGGGACTTCTCGAAGATGTTCAGGGGCGGCTCAGGATGACCACACAGGGGCGGCGATTTGCGGATTCAATCGCCGTGTCATTGCTCTAAAATGTGAGCGTTTGAGTGGAGCGTGCTTATCGCGCTAAGATATAATGCAAGGCGGTATCAGCCAGTATGGCCGCCCAGGCAGTTCCATTCAGCCACATCAGTCGGCGGTGCGGCGCCTTCCAGTAATAGACGACCGCCAGCGCGAGGCAGAGCTGCGTGAGCAGAGAAAACGGCCTATGAACATGAGCGGACATCCCTCCCCGCTCGCTGGCCATTGCGGAAGCCGCCGCCAAGAGATAAAAGCTGAGCGCGCCGGTCTGAATCCAGATAGCCTTTGCTCCGGCAGACTGCCGAACCACCACTACCATGGCCCAGGTCAGGCAGATCACAACG
>JBQTHT010000174.1:0-1932 GCA_052389595.1 Nitrospiraceae bacterium | reverse complement strand
ATCCGATTTATTGACCATCAAGGAGAAAAAGGGCAGGTTGAAGGGAGTCAAAATAGCCTACGTCGGCGATGGGAATAACGTCGCGAACTCCCTCATTGAAGCCGCAGCGAAAATGGGGATGGTGATTGCGGCAGGATGTCCGGCGGGGTATCAGCCGGATCAACACGTCGTGGATCGGGCCAGGCAGGAATCGCAACAGACTGGGGCCGTGATCGAGATCGGAGAGGATCCTTCCGTGGCGGTCAAGGAAGCGGATGTCCTCTATACCGATGTGTGGATCAGCATGGGGCGTGAGCGCGAGCACGCGCGCCGTCTGAAAGCCTTAGCGTCGTATCAGCTCAACAAACGGCTGTTGCGGCACGCGAAACACGACGCCATCGTGATGCATTGCCTGCCGGCTCATCGGGAAGAGGAGATTACCGCCGAAGTGCTTGACGGGCCGCAATCGGTGATTTTCGATCAGGCGGAGAACCGGCTCCATATGCAGAAAGCCATCTTGGTGAAATTATTGTCGAGACCGGCGACCGGGAACAGGGCGCACTAGGATCAGAGGAAGACGTGCGACGAAACTCGATCAAGAAGGTGGTGCTAGCGTACTCGGGTGGATTGGACACCTCAGTCATTCTCAAATGGCTCCAGGAGACGTATGACTGCAATGTGGTGGCCTTTTGCGCCGACCTCGGTCAGGGGGAAGACTTGAAGGCTGTGAAAGCCAAAGCCCGGGCTCTTGGCGTCTCGAACGTCTATGTGGAAGACCTGCGAGAAATCTTCGTGAAAGACCACATCTTTCCCATGCTCAGAGGCAATGCCGTGTATGAAGGCGGCTATCTGCTCGGCACGTCCATCGCCAGGCCGCTGATCGCTCGACGCCAAATCGAGATCGCGCGCAAAGAGGGCGCCGATGCCGTGTCTCATGGCGCCACCGGCAAGGGCAACGATCAGGTTCGGTTTGAGTTAACCTATATGGCGCTCGATCCCAAGATCCGGATTATTGCGCCGTGGCGCGAATGGACCTTCCGATCTCGACGTGAACTGATTGAATATGCCGAGCGGCATGGCATCCCGGTGACCGCCACCAAAGCCAAACCGTACAGCATGGATCTCAACCTTTTTCATATCAGCTACGAAGGCGGGATTCTGGAAGATCCGTGGGAAGCGCCCCCGGACGAAATCTTTCAGATGACGGTGTCACCGGAGGATGCGCCTGACCGGGCCCAAGAAGTCGAGATTGAGTACGTCCAGGGTGATCCGGTCGCAGTGGACGGCAAGCAGATGAGCCCGGCCAAGCTGCTGGCCCATCTGAACCGTCTGGGGGGCGCGCACGGAGTGGGGCGCGTGGACTTGGTGGAAAACCGCTACGTCGGGATGAAATCTCGCGGGGTCTACGAAACCCCAGGCGGCACGATTCTTCATGCCGCTCACCGGGGGTTGGAATCTCTGACCATGGATCGCGAGGTGCTCCACTTGCGCGACAGTCTTATTTCTCGATATGCCGAGCTCATCTATTATGGATATTGGTACAGCCCGGAGCGTGACATGCTGCAGAAGGCGCTGGATGACGCCCAGCAGGATGTGAGCGGTACTGTACGCGTCAAACTGTACAAAGGTCACTGCACCGTGGTCGGGCGGCGATCGAAACAGTCTCTCTACCGGCTGGACTTGGCGACGTTTGAAGAGGATGATGCGTATCGACAGAAGGATGCCGAGGGTTTTATCCGTCTGAGTGCGCTGCGCTTGGCTATTCACGCCCAACGGCGAAAGGTTTCCTCGTGATGCCCAAGTCCAAGAAACCCCGGCGAGCTGCCGGATCGCCCAGGCCTGTGCGTGGATCGTTAACTCCGGCGGTCAAGGCTTGGGGAGGACGGTTCCGCGAAGGAACTGATCGCCTGGTGGAGGCATTTACCTCGTCGCTTGCTTTCGATCGGCGTTTAT
>JBQTHT010000173.1:0-24716 GCA_052389595.1 Nitrospiraceae bacterium | reverse complement strand
GAAAGAAAAAGGCGCCGTCAAAACTGCCGTCGCGTCCCCACTTGAGCAACGGCGTCCCATCGGACTGAAACTTTTGTATGCGGGAGTTGCTGGTGTCGGAGACGTAAATGTTGCCTTCCTGATCGGTGGCGATGCCCCACGGAACATCGAATTTCCCGATGTCCGCTCCCCGCCAGGCAAACCCAAATTTCCCCCAGGCGTGCATGCAGTTGCCGTCCCTGTCGAATTTTTGCACGCGGTTGTTGCCGCTATCCGAGACATAGACTTCCTCGTTGGGACCCGTTGCCAACCCGCGCGGATAATAAAACTGACCCTCTTCAGAGGTCGGTTCGCCGCCCCATCGCGCGAGGAACTTTCCTTCCTTGTCGAATTTCTGAATCGAGTGGTTGTCGGTATCGGCCACATAGATGCTGCCGTCTTGATCCAGCGCCAACCCGGTGGGTGAATTAAATTCCCCGTCGTCCACCCCCGCTTGCCCGATCTTCATTGCAAGCAGGTATGGCGCGGGAATCGCCATTGCCTCCTCGGATTCCGGACTTTCGCCCTTCGGCGTCACGACCGTGACGACATAGTGATAGCAAGTGCCGTTCGCCAGGTCGTCGTGGACAAAAGGAGACGAGGGTCCTTCAATGCAGTTGCCCTTGGCCTTCGTCACGCCGATCCTGGGATTGAAGTCTTCCGCGCCGGCGATTGGTCGCGTGAGCTCGGAAAATTTGATTTGCACGCCCTTCGAGGTCTGAAAATATACGTTGTAGTACATGGCGTCGGGCACGGGATCCCACGTCAAGGTCACACGCCCGTTCCCTGGTTTCGCGATGACGCCGGCTGGTGAAGGTGGTAATTCCTCTTCCGCGGCTACGGAATCGGCGGCCCCCCACTCGTCTTGACTGGCCTCAGCTAACAATTTCAACCGATCAAACCGGTACATTTCGTCGAAAAGCCACGTCTTGATGATCATTGACGCCTCACGCGATCGAACTCGTGAATTTGTTGAAGAACCTTGTTTCTTTCAAGCACTTAGAAGCGAGGAGTCTAACAAAGCCAGAAGAAGGGAGTCAAGGCGAGCAGGAAGGGAGGAGCGCGGGGAAAAATGTCACATTAGGACTCGTCCGTATGCTCCCGAACCCTGCTCTCAGAAAGTGGTCGTTCAACGGACGTAGACGGACCAGCGAGAGTGATCAGTACGCAAGAGTTGATTTCGTGGCGGTGATGCCTTCAAATCCAACCAAAACTATCGGTCAACAGGCCTGCGGATGGATGTACCCTAGAAGCCGAAGAGTCCGTTCTATGACATCTATATATAATGACGCCTAAGCGGCACAGCGGTCATTCACCGGTTGGTACGAGGACGATCTCCGGCTGTCACGCAGTCCTCACCCCGTCCATTCGCTTCATCAGTCCGCGCCTCACCATCCAGTTCGTCTGTGATCATGTTGTCCTCGACGACAGGCTGTTCTTCCATGGGGAGAAACGCCTGCTCCGTCTCACCCAGTTCTTTGAACTCTCGCAGAGGTGGGAGATCGGAGAGATCGTTGAGTCCAAAATGCTCCAGAAAAAATTTGGTCGTCCCATACATGATCGGCCGACCTGGCACGTCTTTTCGACCGACCATCCGGACGAGCTTCCGCTCTAAAAGCGTCCGAAGGACGCCCGAAGTCTCCACGCCACGAATTCCCTCGATCTCCCCGCGAACCACCGGTTGCTTATAGGCAATAATTGCCAACGATTCCAGCGCAGATCGTGATAGTTTGGCTGCGGCCTTGGTCTTATTGAGGCGTTTGATCCACGGCGCATACTCGGCTCTCGTGACGACCCGATATCCCCCCGCCAGCTCGACCAACTGCACTCCCCGTCCTTCCTGATCCAAATCTTCACCGAGCTGCTGCAGTACCTGCTCCACTTCCCTCTTGGAAACCGCCCCCAATAGAGACACCAACCGAGCCACAGGAAGCGGTTCGTGAGACACAAACAACAGCGCCTCTACAATTGCTTTCAACTCGCGCTGTTCCCGCACCTCGGGAAGACACCCCGCCATGTCCGCTGATTTCTCGTTTTCGTTGGTTTGATGACCGGTTGTGGCCTCTTCCGACATCCCGTCCGTCGTGATATCCGGACAGGCTCCGTTGGTGACGCGTTCTTCCGACAAGTGATCCATGGTAGCGCTCATTGGCTCGTCCATTCCGATTCCTCCATTTCCATCGGCTCCGCCTCGGTCACGAGTGAGAAGCCTCGCGTGACCAAGATAGGGCCGAAGGTCTCAGGTTGGAACACTCGAGCAACCCGAATCCGGATCAACTCCAATAGTGCAAGGAACGTGACGATGACGACGAGGCGGTGACACTGATCCTCAAACAACGAGACGAATGTCACCGAATCTTTTCCTTCCAGCGCTTCGAGAATGGCGTTCATCCGATCGCGAACGGTCAGATTGTCCGGTATGATTTCCATCACTCGCTTTTCCGGCAATCTGCCGATCACGCCCTGGAGCGCATCGACCAGATCAAAGAGCGTGACATCTTCCAGCAAGTTCTCGTCGGATCGCACGGAGGGAGTCGGAGCCTCTTCCCTGGCAAAGATATCCCTCCACATTCGTTCTTGCGTATCGAATTGTCTGGCGGCTTCTTTGTATTGCCTGTATTCCAGCAAACGGCGAACCAGTTCCTCGCGAGGGTCCGGTCCCTCCTCCTCCTCGTCGGCCATCTCATCCGCAGGTAGTAACATCCGTGACTTGATCTGTAAGAGCGTCGCGGCCATGACAAGAAATTCACCCGCGACCGTCAAGTTCAAAGATTTCATCGCGTTGAGATAGTCCAAATATTGTCGAGCGATCAACGCGACCGGAATATCGTACACATTGATCTCATTCTTCCTAATAAGGTGGAGCAACAGATCGAGCGGACCTTCAAACTTTTCGAGACGCACCTGGTAGGCGAGGTCCATTGAATCCATCGTTTCTCCCCGAAATGCTCAAATTTTATTTCTTATACCAGCTTATGGGGGATGGTACAAGCCTCAAATCTATATATGGGGGTCGGCGACTGCTAGTTGGCTTTGGCCAGGTAGACCAACAGGAGGGCGGTAAAGACCAGCAGCGTGGCAGTGATCCCGAGCTGAATCATAGGATTTTGGAGACCGACTCTCCTGGAGGGATCTCCGCTCATCTTCGTACGAGCAAATCGCGGTTCTTGCTCAAAGAACACCTTGGCAAAGTCATCGGCACCTTGAAAGTGGCTGTCGGAGAAATCGGCCACGGAGCGAAACGTGGCGCGGCGAAAATACGCATCCCCTTCGAACTGCGTGAAGAGAAAATAGGCTTCTCGATCAAAGACTGCTTCAGAGAAGTCCAATAACTGTCGGAACCGACTGCCGGAAAATCCTGTTCCATGCTTGAAATACGTTCTGGAAAAATCCGCATCTTTCTCGAACGTCGCTTCGAGGAACTCCGACAGTCCGCTGAATCCCGCTTGCTGGAAGGTCACTGACTCCGCAAAGACGGATCGATGAAATCGAGAATGAGCGCCGAACGCCGTCTTTGAAAATCGGGCCGGCTGAATGAATCGGCACTGCACAAACAATCCCTCCTTCAGCAGAACGGCATGCGAGAAATCCACCCGTCCCAGAAATAGGGTACGCGATAGGTCGACGGGCTGCTCGAATCTCGTCCCCGTCAATAGCACAGGTCCTTTGACGACCAGGACATCGTTCTTTGACCCCCTCCTGATCGCTCCTCTCACGACTGCGTCCCGAATCGAGAGAGCGCCCGCAATCCATTGAACGTCCTTGATGTCCTGCGATTCGAGCAGGCTGCGCTCTACGGCGGACAACCCATCGAGGCGGTCCCGCGAAATGACCGGCAGCGCGTCTAGATTTACGTCTCCGGTGATTTCGACGCCGGCAAGATCCACCGATTTGCCCGCTTGCAGAGCAGCCAGTACGTCGCTTGCGGCAATCGCGCGCGCCGCTCGCTCCTGTTCCGTGCAGTCGGCGCTCAAATGCGTTGTGAATGACCCGAACTCGGATGACTGTGGAGATTGTTGCACGCAGGCACTCCAACCGACCGATCCCGGCGCATGAACCGACAGAACGAGGAAAAGTCCTGTGACGTATGGCGAGCCGGAACGCACGCGCCGGAAGCGTCTCATGGCGCTACTTATACGGAATGAACATCCTCAAAGCAAGGCGGGATTCAATCAGATAGTAGGCAGATGGCTCGCTTCGTTCTAAGATGAGCCGACTGCATCCATGTAACGACGCTGTATGATCAGAATTCAAACTAACGTCATGAAATCCCGCTTTCTGCTCATAGGACTCATTCTTGTCGGCCTCATACTTCCGTCACGGGGGCGCGCCGAGTTTGTCGTCGAGTTGCCGGTGCTCGCGGCTTTCGGAGGGAACGATCATGGCGTGTTTGAAATCTTGCTTCTCCAGTGGGATCAGCAATCGGACCCGAATCCGGTGGCCTTGCGATGGCGCAATGCCTGGGTCGCACTGGGTGCCACTCATCTGAATTCAATGGCCACCGCGTTTCGATACGCGGTCGAACGGACGCCGCACCTTCAGCATAGCGGAACCGTGACGGTTCTGGGAGTCTCGTATACCCCTACTTCGAGCGACGGCCCGAGTGCCGGCGCCGCGATGGCGGTAGGCTTCACCGCGATGTTCAGAGGGGAGCGGATTCAACGGGGAGTCGCGATGACTGGTACGCTTCAACCGGAGGGCGTGATTGGCCCGGTAGGATCGATTCCGGACAAGATTCGCGCTGCAGTCCGGGAAGGGTATCGCACGATTCTCATCCCAGCCGGGCAACTTCATGAGCCCCGCTGGAACTTAACTCGTCTGGGAATGGAGCTCAACGTGACGATTCAGGAAGTAGCCACGATTGACGAGGCGTACGTATTGATGACCGGCCGAAAGCCGTAACTGCTCTATCCAAGCGCGCTGACGATGGCCTGATATTCCTCTTCTGTCAGCCGATGCATGCCCAGACTGAATCGGCGCATCAATTCGACCTGATCCGGGACTCCAAGCACACGTTGCAGGAGAGCCTGGCTTTCGCCCGGAGAAGATCCCCATCGTCGCAGTAAGGCAACCCGAACAAATCCATACCGAGCTTCGCTGCGAAGCTCATCCTTCACCAAGTCATCCAATTGTTCATACGACAGCACCGGCGAGACTATCTGAAAGTGCGCACAGACGCCTGCTTTCAACACATACACCAACCCGCGCGAGTGTTCATTCACATATTTCTGTAGGTTGTCCCGGATTAAAGCAGTACAGAGGCCCCACAGGCCGTGGGAGAGTTGAAGCTCGGCGCTGTCGCTCGAACTTCGTTCTCGCAAGGCGCCCGCAACGAACAAGAAATGGCTCATGCGATGGAGAGAAAGACTAGTGGAGACAGAGAATACCCGACGAAACGGAGAAGAAATGCCATCGAACGACCACTCCCCATCTTGGGTCGAGAGAAGGCTCTTCAGATTGGATGGACTCCCCGGCAAGCATCGTCATCGGAGAACTAGTTATTGCGATAGTCGTCGTTCTCGTTCAAAAGGTCTTCCGATTTTTCCAGATAATCGACGTCTTCCTCATCATCTTCCAAGGACAATCGCTCCTGCATGTCTTCCTCAACTTCCTCCGTCACATCCAAATCCTCGGCTATCTCCTCCTCGTCCAAGTCCTGCTCCCGAGGTTCAAGCACGGGGGCGTGCGCCTTTGATGCAGGCTCTCTTGATTCCGACGCCGCGGCCGCTTTGGCAGGCTTGGCGACTTTTGCCGTCGCTGGTTTCCTGGTCGGCTTCGAGATGTGCTTCGTAGCAGCTCTTGCTTTTGCTTTCTTCTTTACGGCAGGGCGTTTCTTAGCAGAGCGCTTTGCCGCTACTTTCTTCGTCTTCGATTTCGGCCTCGCTTTTCTTCGCGTTGTTGAAGAAGACCTTTTAGCTTTTGTCTTCATCACCTTCTTGCGTTTCTTGGCCATTGCCGTCCTCCTCATTCAGTATACCTACAAGACATCTTTTATAAGGCGGCCACCATGTAGCATGAACCAGCGGCTTCTTGCAACTGCTTCTGTCAGCTATATCAGCTATAGTGGGGCATCATATTACGGCTCCACCCATACACTGACGACGCACCAAAAACTGTCGGCTCCCTTGACGGTATCGGGACCACGCATGTCTGTGACCCTGAGCCCAAATTGCAGAAGCCGCTTCGCCGACACCCGCGGAGCGGTGAAGATGGCCTTCGCTTGGTCATGATTCATCAGGGTCACTTTATTCCCTCGATGCTGCTTCCATTCATACCGTAAGGGATCGCCATCCGGGTCATGGCTCTGCAGTCCATCAAGCGTCACGGTCGCTCCGGCCTTGGCGGTCACTTCGGTAGACGTCCGAGCCACCGGCGGGCGATTCGGTTCCGGATCACCAGCCACCACGACTTCCAAGGTTTCTTCCTTGCCGCGATTCGCGACCGTGATGGTCGCCTTTCCATTGCCGGTGGCTCGTGCCGACCCATCGGGAAATACTTCCACCACATGCTCGTCGGAGGTCCGGTATGTGCTGCCGGAAGATGGACCGTCCAGACGCCGGACAATGCCATCGGCAAACTGGCCTACCACAGGCACGTCCATAATCTGCCCGATCGTGTTCAAGCGCCACGGCTTCTCGGTCGAAAATTCTATAGCGGATAAAGCGGACGGGGCTTCCACACGGACCAAGATCTCGTCAAATTCCTCATGCCCAGTCAGCCGGCCTCTTGTCACATCGCCCACGGCTAGGAGTCGCATCGTGCCCAGCGCACTGGCCGGTATCCGTACAGTTCCACCGAAGGGTTGCTCTGAGGCCACCGACGCGACAAGAGTCGGCTCTGCCTGCTGTGAGCCGATGGGCTCTTCATCCTGTCGATACCAATAATAACGAACCTGCCGCACAGCGATCCCGGTCCCAATATCCACGGACACGGCAATGTCCTGTCCCGAACGCACGACGGCATTCGGCTGAGGAGTAGTGATGGTAAAGGCCCGGGCGCCAAGGGCAAGGGCGCCCTCATGCAAAAAGAGGAACGTCAAGAGGAACGGAAGCAGTGAGTATCTCATGAGGTCAGCCGAACCAGGCTTAAAACAGTGGATGGATTGCAGCATCATACAAGGCTAGCGCTTCGTCAAGTGGTTTTCCGAACTAAAGGGAGCCCCGCCGGCAAATGCACCCGTCCAGCCTTCTATTCCTAGCCGTGCGCCAGCCTGGGAACCTGAAAGACAAACGTGGTAGACTGAATGAGCAAAAAGACTCGTTCTAATAATGAATCCTTTCTTGCTGGTGTGCGTCTAAGTTTAATAGAGTCCATTACCAAGAGGTCGCAGAGTGAATTGGCGAATTCTGTATATCGTCATCAGTATCAATATGTTGGCGGCGTGGCCAGGCGAAGCCACACCACCTCAGCTCCAAATCACCATCGAAAACGGCTCTCCCTACTTTGTCCCCGCAGCAGCCATTGCACCCGCCGGGACCTCGATTCGTTGGGATAACCCGACTCCGACCCACCACACCATCACGCATAACGGCTGTATCGACGGCACGACCTGCATGTTTGACTCCGGTACAGTCGACCCCGATGGCACCTATAGCATTCCAGGACTTCCACCCGGCCGATACCCCTACCATTGCCAACTACATCCGATCATGCGCGGCATTCTCACCGTCACAGATCAGCCATCATCTCCCTCTCAGACCTAGTCGGACGTTGAAAAAGTCCGCCGGGTTTGTTCTCGCCCCGCTCCCAAAAACCGTGAAGCGTATCTCGTTAAGCGTATTTCGTAGGGCGGTGTTATTCGTGTCCCTGCGAAAGACGAACGACGCTTCACGAGATACGAACGACGGACCTGAAGGACGGCCGATCGAGCTTCTTGCGACGGCATCTCTGCATCGTGTAGGCTGACGCCTCACCCGTAACCATACGACGCATGAAGACCGCTGCCGCTCTTCACAACCCCCTCGCGTTGACCGACGAAATCCTGAAACTGCGTGCGTGGCGTATGCCGGATATGATCGCCTACCAGCACTACCCTGATGAATGGTGGCTCACCCCGCTGGATGACGCCCTCCCTCTGATTCGACTGAATCCGATGGGCCTTGAACTACTCACCTCCATGGACGGGCACATCACCGTCGAGGCGCTCCTCACCAAGTACGGCAAATGGGTCTGTAGTCCCGACGGACAACCGGGTCAATGGCACCTGGAACGTTGGTCTTTGCCCAACTATTCTCTCTGTTACTTCGGAACGGATCCGCCGGCCGGAGATCATCGCTTAGGCGCGAAGTGGGATCTGCTACTTCAACAGATTCGAGAAAAGTGGTCTGGACAAGAGGGATTTGAAGGGGCAGGCCACCTGGCGGATTTCCATCTCCACGACATCGCCCACCATGACGGGCACTTCGATACGATCGAAACCACGGTCTCACACCTATTCCGCGAACCCTGTGAAGCGCTGCAAGGTCTTACGTACGGCCGGCTTCTGGCAAAGCATCTGCGGCGACTCGGTTGGTGGTCGCCAAGGCCACGGGTGATCCTGGAAGTCGGCGGGGGACTCGGCTATGTCGCCAAAGAAATTGCAGCGGAACTCTCCCCGAAGGAAAAGGACGGCGCTCGATACCTCTTCCTGGACGTCACGCGGCCATTTCTCGATTCACAGTTGAAACTCGCGCGAGAGGCCGGATGGACCAGCGACGGGACACAGGCGAACGCGGAATGGCTCCCCCTGAAAGATGCCAGTGTGGACCTAGTGATCGACAATGAGAACCTCGCCGACATGACGCCGGTTCAGCTTTCACGCCGCGAGGTGCAGGCCGACAAGGGGGATTCCCAGTTACAACAGGAAGCCGTCGATTGGATTCGCCGCTCGCGGCTTCCCTTGGGAGATGAGCTACCCGAGGAGTTCATCTTCAACCTTGGACCGTTTCGGTTTGTCGCGGAACTGTGGCGGGTGCTCAGGCCGGGGGGACACGCACTCTTGACCGAGTTCGGGATCGAGACTGGATGGCCGGCCTCCGTCAAACTACCCGGGCATACTGAGTATGAGGTGCAGTACACCCATCTTCGTCACGTGGCACGTTGGTTGGGATTTCAAGAACGGTATCTCCCGCTCCCTCAATTTCTGGCTATCAAACCTGACACCCCCGTCCTGTGCACCGGAGCCGCCTATGCCATCCAACGATTCTGTGAGGCACAGGGCAAATCCTTTTCGATTCGAGCCTACACTCAAAAAGAACTCGCCGGCGCCCTGGGCGACATGCTGCTCAAACTCAAGGGCTGCCACTATCACGACATCAGCGATCCCGCCTGGTTCGGCCTCTGGGATTTCAAGGTCATGCTCTTAGAGAAACCAGGCGCCGCGCCGAAACCCACCTTTACGGAGACCAAAGGATTTCGGTGGTATTCCCAGAGGTAGCGGCGTAGCGGTCAGCCGTCAGCGTTCAGCTATCAGCTCCGATCCTGGATTGAATGCTGAAGGCTGACTGCTGAAAGCTGACAGCTATTCGTTCTTTGCGGCAACTGGTCGATGGAGGCACTGGTGGAACAACCAGTGAAAAACGTTCTCGCTTGACAAAAGAAGCTGAACTACGCGACAGCCTTAGACCGCCGGACTTCCCGCACGACTCGACTTCCCACTCGATCCTCCGCGACATCGAGATCATAGCGGCTTTGCAGGTGGATCCAATACCGCGGGCTTTGGCCGAGATACCGACCGAGCCGCAACGCCAGCTCCGCGGTCATGGGACGTTGTCCCCGCACCACATGGCTAATCCGCATGGCGGGAACACCAAGTTCCTGCGCCAGCCGATACTGAGACAACCCCAACTCTTCAAGAGTCTCTTTGAGATAGGAAACCTGGGTGCACTGGAGCGATATGGGATTTGGCCATAGGTCCTCCTCAATGGTAATCCACTATTTCCACGTGTTCCGCATGCCCATCTCGCCAAAGGTAGGAGCAGGGCAACCAGACTGCCCTTCGTGCGCGCGCAACGCGCGGTCTTAGAAGACCCTCGTTGGACGCGCGCCGTAAAGGGCAGTCTGGTCACCCTGCTGAGGAGAGGACAAGGAGAACGGCCATTTCTGAACACTCGACCGAGGCGCAAAAAGTTGAGCGACCGCGTTTGCAGAAGGATGATCGAGCAGAATGACCAGATCAATATCGGTCGTCGCGCGAGGTTCGACCAAGGTGCTGAAGGCCCACCCACCGGCCAATGCATAATTTGGTGGATTGATCGTTGAGATGGCGGATGAGATCGGACAGCGCCCCGGTTAAGAAGGACTCGGACGCCATGCTCGTTCCTTTGCCTCCAGGACTTCTCGCATGACCCGTTTCATCGCTTCGTGAGGGGAATCTTGCGGGCCGAGCGCGGCACAACGCAGCGCCAGACAGAGATCGGTCAGTTCGACGGCGCGGCACAAGTTCTCCACCTGGCGAGCCTCATCCTCCTGACGGTCGCTCTTTAGCATTGACGTCTGGTCTCCTCGGCGCAACGCCTGGCGCGCAGTGTACTCGACCCATTTTGCACAGATCAACACGATGGAATGGAGTGTCGTATCTTGTACGCACAGATCCGTATACGAGGGCAAAGCGCTCACCTTTTTATGGCCCGATTCACCAGATCAATCAGCACTCCCTCTCGCAAACCCAGGTCGCTGACAAGACACTCTGAGTAGCCCAGCGTCTCCATGACCGCTCGTAGGATGATCGTTCCAGCCACGATGACATCCTCGCGACCGGCCTCCAAGCCTGGCATGCCGCAGCGTTGCACTCTTGTCCGGCTGAACACCTCCTGTTCGATTTCATGAATTTTCGCCAAACTCAGTTGATAGTTGTGAATGCGCGCTGGTTCATACACCGGTAAACGTTGCGCCATCGCCGCCAGCGTGGTAATCGTCCCGGCCGTGCCGACTAACATCACCTCGCGGAAATCTCCAAGCGCAGCATAGGCCGCTTCCGTATCTCTCCGGACGAGTCCACGCGCGCGGTTGAGTTCTTCGTCAGTCGGGGGATCATGAGCTAAGCATTGCTCTGTCAGCCGAACCACTCCCATATCAATCGAACGGACAATCGACGATCGGCCCGGTCGATCCAAGATAAACTCCGTGCTGCCGCCGCCGATGTCCAGCGCCAGCATATCGGTCACCCGGACTGGTAACCCCGACCTGATACCCAGCAGCGTCCGCCGGGCTTCTTCTTCACCCGTGATGATCTCGACCTCGAACCCCGCTTCACGCTTGACACGATCCAGAAATTCCCCACGGTTTGTCGCCTCACGCACCGCACTGGTCGCCACGGCAGTCATGGCCGTTACCTGGTGCGAATCGATGACCTGGCGCCATTCCTTCAGCGTCACGATCACGCGGTCCATGGCCTTTTCGCTTAATAGCCGTGTCCGATCCACCCCTTCTCCAAGCCGAAGAATGCGCCGCTCGGAATGGATCTCGTTTAACCGGCCGGCATCGGAGACCTGTGCGATCAACAGCCGGCAGGTGAGAGTTCCGATGTCCACTCCGGCAAGGAGACGGTCGCGGCTCACAGGTCACTCCTGACTGCTTCCATTTCGTCCTCCAGTTGTTTCCGTTGCAGGCGAAGTGTCTGTACGCGCTGCATCATCTTGCCGATTTCCGTGTCAGCGAGTACATGCTCGACCGCGTTTCCTCGTTCGAATAATTCGACTGCCCGCTCTCCGATATCTCCGTAGAGCTCACGGATCTGCTCATCTAGCTTTCGAAGGTCGAGCCTGACTCTCAATAACTCTGTTTCCTCCATCGCACGATTGGCCACCTGCGCCGTTCCCTGACGCAACATCGCCCATCCTGCCCTCAAATCATGCGTGAGTCGTTGAAAGAGACCCATGACGCTACGCTCCAGGCACGAGGCGAGGGGCGAGAGGCCAGAGGCTACAGGCAAGATTCCGCACCGCTGGCCTCTCACCCCTCGCCCCTCGCCTGGTCATTAACTCACCGACCCCAAATCCAATTTACGTTCCCACCGTCTTCGCATCGCGGCATACAAGCCCTGATTGTGAGGCGCATGAAGAAGCGGGTCGTGCTCGGCCAGCGCGAAAGCTTCGCGCCTCGCCTGCTCCAGAAGGTCTCCATCGCGAATAAGATTTGCCACACGGAACTCGGGCATACCCCATTGGCGAAGGCCGAAAAACTCACCTGGTCCTCTGATGCGGAGATCTTCTTCGGCAATCACAAACCCATCGCCGGACTTGACCATCGCCTCCAATCGTTTCTTAGACGAACGCCTATCACTTTGATTCTGTGTGGCCCGGCCGGTTGCACGCGGGTACTCGACCTCCCCACCAGCAGTCAGCAGGAGGCAGTAGGAGCTTTGCAACCCTCTTCCGACTCGCCCTCGCAATTGATGCAACTGCGCTAAGCCAAAGCGCTCGGCATGCTCGACCAGCATGACGGTGGCGTTCGGCACATCCACGCCCACCTCAACAACCGTTGTCGTCACAAGGATCTGAATATCCCCTGCTTTGAACGAAGCCATGGTCCTCTCTTTCTCCAAGGTTTTCATGCGTCCATGGAGAAGCCCGACTCGTGCCGAACGAAACTCATTGGCTTGCAAACGCCCAGCCGCCTGAATGGCCGCTCGGAGATCTACCTTCTCGGATTCTTCCACCAATGGATATACAATGTAGCCTTGCCGGCCTGCTTGGATCTCGTCCTGCAGGATCCTGTAGGCGCGGCGCCGTTGGGATTCCGCGAACACCCCAGTGCGGATGGGCTTTCGTCCCGGAGGGAGCGTCTTGATGACCGAGATATCCAAATCGCCGTATACCGTCATGGCCAGCGTTCGTGGAATCGGTGTGGCCGTGAGCACGAGCACATCCGGGTGATAGCCTTTGTCGATGAGCGTCTTACGTTGCAACACGCCGAATCGATGCTGCTCATCAATGACGGCAAGACCGAGTTTGGCGAATCGCACTCCTTTCTGAATCAGCGCATGGGTGCCGATAATCACATCGGCCTCACCGCTCTCGACCTGTTTCAAGATCGCGGCCCTAGCTGTTTTACGACCATCGCTTTTCAGCAGAACGATGGTCAAGCCCAACGCCTGCAGCAGCGGCCGCAGATTCAGGAAATGCTGCTCGGCCAAGATTTCGGTCGGGACCATCAGCGCTCCCTGATAGCCCGACCCGCAGGCCAGCACCAGCGCGTGGAGCGCCACAATCGTCTTCCCGCACCCGACATCGCCTTGCAGAAGCCGATGCATCGGCCGAGGCGCCGCCATGTCCCGTTGAATTTCTGTCAGCACGGCATCTTGCGCGCTCGTGAGTTTAAAAGGGAGCAAGGTCCGCAAGCATTTCAGCAACGGTGTGTCCGGATCGAACCGAATGCCTTTCACTTCCTCCTTCACGGTCCGTTGCCTGAGAGCAAGCGCCAGTTGCAAGATGAAAAATTCCTCGAATGCCAACCGGCGATGGGCTGGAGTGAGACCCTGCTCTAGATCGTGCATGTTGGCATTCGAGTCGGGAAAATGGACTTCCGTCAATGCCCGCTGGATGGGTGGAAACCGATAGCGCGCCCGCAACTGAACGGGAAGCAGTTCCGTCAACGCGCCGGCATGCTCGTCCAGTAACGTCTTGATGAGCACGCGCATCTGACGCGATGTCCAACCTTTCGTCTCGTGATAAATGGGCACGATCCGCCCGACATGCAGCGACGTCTCGCCTTCGTCACCGAGCACTTCATAGTGGGCCACGTCCATGCGCAAGTCGGTCAATCGCTGCGGCCCCAGATGCACCCGGCCGCTCAGCATGACCCGAGCGCCCGCTACGAGAATCTCTTCCAAATACGGCTGATTGAAAAACGCCGCGCGCAACCGACCGGTGTTATCCTCCACGGTCACATCGAGCACCGTCATGCGGCGATGTGGCAACCGCTTCAAGGTGTTTCGGACGATCACTCCGCAGATGGTTCCTTGACTATCGAGCGTCAGCCGACCGATTTCCGTGATGACAGCCCGATCCTCGTAGCGCCAAGGAACATTCCATAACGCGTCCTCCACCGTGTGCATGCCGAGCTTGGCCAGCAAAGCCGTACGTTTTGGCCCCACTCCCTTGGCGAATTGAATCGGAAGGTTCCACAGCTCAGCGGCGGGCTTGAGGCCAGAGACACGGGGCGAGGGGTAAGAGTTTTCTCGATAGCCTCTCGTCTCTCGCCCCTGGCCCTCGAAACCTGTCGCGCTGAGTCGTAGCAAAATGTCGCGAGCGCCTTCAAGACGGCGCTTCTGCTGGTCAGGAGGGAGGCCCGGATGAAAGTCGATAAATAGTTGCCGTAACGTCAGAAGGTCGGCCTCAATCTTGGGAGGATAAGTCCGCTCGGCCAGTTCGGTGATGACCTGCGAAGAAATGAACCGTCCCAGATTCTTCAGGGTAATTAAATGTGCGTATCCATCACGTCGGGCAAACTCGATAGGGCGAGTCACCCGTCGGACAAAACTCAGGAGAGACTCTGCATGGGTCGATGGCGCGTTCCCCGACAAGGAGGGCATACGTCAGGCAGTCTTCAGCGTTCGTCCAACGAAGCGAGCCAGGAGCATGACATACTGCGAATAGCGAGCGAATCGTACCATAGCCCAAATTGACGCACAACGACAGCTACTAAGACGCGGCCAGCCGGAGACTCATCCGAGCCGGCGGAATTTGCCGGGTTGCTTGGAGCCCCGGTGTGCCGGTGTTAGACTCTGATCACAGTATTGAGGATTGCATGTACAAGCGAAATATCACCCATATACTTACCCCCGTCGCAGTTATTCTCCGTGTGGTCCGAGGGTTTCACGCGTGGTTCAAACCGAACTATTTGCCCACCCCCCCTACACCCCCTCCCCAACCGCAAGAGGCTGAAGAGAAGGATGACCGTGCTGCCGATCCTGGAATGAAGAACGATCAATCGGCCGCGGAAAGCAAACAGGTGCGGGTGATTGATCCGGGGGAAGTTCCGGATTCCAAGCATGTCTCGGCACTCAATGCTCTACGGGAGGAACTCGAGAAAGGCAATACTGCCGCGGTAGAGTCCAAGCTCAGTGATCTCTCTCCAAGGGTGCTGGCGGAGAAACAAGCTCGTCGTTATATTGCCGTCCTTTGGAATAACCTCGGCGTGCAACAAGAGAGGGTCGGGGGAACGGAGGTTTCCGTCAAAGCCTTCAAGACCGCTGTATCCATCGATCCATCGAATCCTGTCGCCCACTTGAACCTTGCACATGCATATTGGGAATTGCGCGACCCCGCGCTGACGGAGGAATTTCTCCATAAGCTCATTCGTCTCGCTCCCACCGAGCCCTTTCCACACCTCGCCATGGCCGATCTGCTTCAGGAAAAAGACGATCTGGGAGCAGCCGCGAAACATCTGGACCATGCCTCGGACCGCGCTCAGCAAGATCCGGCCTTGCGTTCCTATTTACAGACGGTCACGACGAAAGTCCGCCGCACGGAGAAGGCCGAGCAACACATGATCGCTCGAGACAGCGCGCATTTCATGGTGAAATTCGATGGAGCAGAAGATAACGCCACCTGGACCGGCGTGCTGGATATTCTCGAGGACGCCTATCGGGACATCGGCCAAAAATTCGGACACTATCCATCAAAGACGGTGATCGTCATTCTGCACACGAAGGATAACTTTCAGGGCGCGACCGGAAGTCCGCTGTGGGCTGATGGCCTCTTTGATCCTGTGCTGGGCCGCATTCAAGTTCCGGTTCAAGGAGCCCTGACTGATCGGGTGTGGCTCACCCGAGTCTTACGCCATGAGTTTGTCCATGCGCTCCTGCACGATCAGATGGGGGTCAATACCGGTTTGTTGCCGAACTGGCTGAACGAAGGTCTGGCTATGCAGTTAGCCGGAGATCCCTGGCCGGATCTGGAGCAGGTGATCCATCCCGAGATGCATCTGATTCCTTTGGCTTCGTTGGAAGGAGGATGGGGAAACCTAACGACCGACGCGGCAGCAGTCGCGTATCTCGAGGCCAACTCCGCGACTCACTACTTGATCGACAGATTTGGGATGTACAGACTTAGGGAAGTGCTGTCTCTGCTCAGGGCCAGACAGTCGATGGCGGCAGCGATGCAGGATAAATTTCTCGTGTCGTATGACCAGTTCCAGAAACAGTGGGCGGAGACGCTCAACGCGAAGGTCAAATCCGGCAAGACTTAATCCGCGGGCTCGCCTTATTCCACTCAATCAGACTCCCTGTCGTGTCTTCATCGACACGCGGCCACATCGGAAGGACCGTAGGTTGATCCGTGTCATCGGAGACTGTTTCATCTTCTGGTTCAATCGGCTCAAAGGCATCCTGCCAGAGCAGCATGCCTTTGATGGGACTATAGGAGCGAACGACAAAATCAAACGCGCGGGCCTGTTTCGACGCGCCCCCGGGGGACAGCCGCCCGCTCAATCGCTCGATTCTGGCTTGCCGCTGCCCATCCGGAACGAATTGATCCTCCCAGAGTAGCCCGCCGGTAGCGATGTCCAGCCCACGCACTAAAAAATACGCATCCACGACTTCAGCTTCACCGGTCATGGCGGTTTGCCGCGCTCGGGCAACAGACGGGGTGAGAGTCGCAATCGGAGTTGCCGAATCTTCCTCGCGGTGATCAGTGAGATTCAGTTGACCCTCCCAGAGAAAGCGGCCTGTGGATGCGTCGTAGACTCGGAGCAGGAACTTCGAGAGTCCAGCTGCATCCACGCCAACCCCTCCGGCGAAGATCCGTTCCGCCACGTCATCAGAGGGTGACGAACCTTCTTCATGCACCGCCAGGTCAAACGTCTCTTTCGAGAGGACCGTACCAGTGTGAGGATCATAAGTCTTAATCACAATCCTCGAGGTCTCCCCAACCTGAAATCCAAAACCTGCCGTGACGACCTGCTGTTCGCCCCCTTCAGTCAAGAAGGTGTGGCGCTGATCGGTTCCCCACGCGAGGCCGTCGTGGGAAAGAGCCCCCGAGCCGATACTACAGACCACGCTGATCAACAGAGCCATACGTGAAAGCCTTTCATGCGTTCTTCTCTTTCTATCCATGCCTCGCATTCTGACTGTGAACCCCGTGCGGAGTAAATCATCCAGATGTAGGAAGACCCCCCGAAAAGGGGGGGCATTTGAGAACGGAGAGCGGGATGACAGACTTGAAGGAAAATTCACGAATGAGGCGCCTGGACCTCTCCGAACCAGCGGTAGCGGTAGCGAGCGACCACACGGTAAACAAGGGCGGCCAACGATTTCATGAAGGGCACGCGGATCAGTGCCAGGAGATATCTTCCGCCTGGAAGCCCCGGAAGAAGGGGAAGAAAAGCATCCAATCCTCGCCTGATCTGGCCATCAGGCCCCAGCAAAAAAGCGACATCGGGACGACCTGGTCGATAGTCACTTCCCAGAAGTCCCGCGGCTTCTTCACTTTGATACGGAATGAACCGGACCGACGGCAGCGTATTGCACGGGCGCAGCTCTTCAATCCCCTTTTTGGCCGTCACACACATGCGGCACCGACCGTCGTATATCAGCACACATTCTTGATCCGGCTGAGCCTGCTGTTGTTCCATGAACCCATGAGAGCAGCTTGGAAGTCACCGCGTCAAGTTGCTCGCTGAGAAATAGACAGGCAATAGTCCTGTTTCATGTCCAGCAATCGTCCTCTGTTGGCAGTTCTGGCTGGTTTGGTGGGGATCGCCGCCATCTCGCGCCTGATCCCATCCGATGCCGGCTCTTCAGCGCTTGGAGAGATTTGGTGGTCAGCGTTCTTGTTCGGCCTTCCAGCGCTCCTGGGAACTTTGGTGATGTTGAAAGTCAGGTGGGTCCTGATGGCCGGAGTGATGTATGGAACGATCGGGCTGACCCTGGATATTTCGACTTTCGTCCAGGAAATCAACCGCCCGGATACAGACAGGCAGGTGTTGATCGTCTGCGTGATCAGCGGCGCATTGAATTTCTTGTTGGTCGTGCTGGGCGGGAGGAGTTTTTGGGACGCCGGGCCTCCAGGAGGCCGCCCTCCCAGTCCTCCGTTCCCTTCCGCATCGTCAGTCGTGTGATCTTCTCGAACCCTGCTCCCCTCAGCCACCCACTCGTCTCGTGCGCAGAATATGTGTTGCCGGCCTCCGTGAAGAGCAGCATGGTCACGGCAAACAGGCTGGCGTCGGTCGGATAGAGTCCCTCGCGGTCATGCAGAAAGGCGTCCTGGATAATCAGGCGTCCGCCTGGATTCAGAGCCGACCAGGCTTTTCGGAACACCGTCTGATTGTCCCTGGCCGAATAAATGTGGAGCACGTTGGAATACCAGACGACGTCATAGCGCCCCCTGATCGGCTTCTGCACGAAGTCGAGGGGAAGGAACGAGAGGCGTGATTTAGCCCTGTGAGTCGCGGCAATGTGCTTCGCCACCTCCAGCGCTGCCGGGCGATCGCAGACCGTCGCCCGCAACTGCGGATTCCTCGCCAGAAACGCCATCGCATAGGTCCCAGGACCGCCGCCGAGATCGAGCAGGGAACTAACGCCTTTCAAATGAATCTGGGCCGCCACCCTCGGTGCCGATTCCAGCGACCGGTAATGCATCGCCCACGTGAATTGCGAACGATACCCGGGCTCTTCAGGCTCATCGTGATCAACCGGCAGGCCGGTCCTTACCGACTCGGTCAGCCGAGACCAGTCGGCCCAGTGGTTTTTGAGCAGATTGAGATAAGCCCCACGATACTGAGCGTTCTTGGCGTTGAGCACAGTCGACCCCAGCGAAGTACTGCGATAGTGCCGGCCTCGCTTCAGCAACAGACCGGCCATTGCGAGGTTCCGGCAGAGGATGTCCAAGCCGCGCGGACTGACACGAAGTTTTCTCGCCAACTCAGCAAGTGACCATCGACGGGACACCATCACGGTGAAGAGATCCAGGACCAGCGCAGTGAGCAACACGCGCGGCAAGCGGTAGGCGGAGATCGCATCACGAAACTGTTCGAATGTTGTGATCGGAGGAGCGGACATGTGTATGGGTTCTGAGTTATGAGCTCTTAGTTCTGAGTTGGAGGCTCGAAATAATCCGGTCGCGGTATCGCTTCGTCTCAAGCGGGGTAGCATGTCCTGAGATCATTGTGATGAGTGAGTCGCGACTGAGTGAGGAAACGATTTGAACCTACCATCACGTTCTTTTGAACTGCGTCAGGCACCACCGCACGGCTTCTTGCACATCTTCGGGTCGACGAAAATCGACAGTCTTCTGAAACGTCACGGCGACATAGTGATCGTTCATCTCCGTCGCTTCCGCGAATCCGGCTCCAACCAGGACTTTCCGGTACTTGGAGACAGCCGGCTGCAAATAATATTTCGCCTGTTTGGCCAATTCATCCGTCCCCAAATCTTCCGGCGTTCCCGTAGAGAGCAAGTTTTGGATATCCTCCATATCCATGCCGGTCTGGCAAATCAGTCGACCGTCTGGCGTGACTTCCAACATCCAGCTGTCGTCGCCCCCCAGTTCAAGAGCAAGTGAACCGCCCGGTTCCAGCTCGTAAAATTGGGGCACTGCCTCACTTAAGCGTCGGCGGGTCTGTTCCCACGAGGGTGCTACGGGCGGTTGTTCGCTCATGCGCGCGATTCTCGTGCGTGGACTTGCGCCGTGATGGCAAGACGGGCACGAAGATCATCTAGGCGTTTGGTATTTTCATCGAGTTTCGGAAGGCCATATTTGCGATCCATATGGACGACCTGTTCCAGCAGATCGGCTGCCTCTTGAATCTGTCCCATTTCTTCGTGGCATTGAGCCAGCACATACCTCGCGCCCCCGGTCCTCAGCTCGTCGCCGGTCCGTTCAGCGATGGCCTGACTTGTTCGACAACAGGCCACAGCCTCTTCATAACGCTTCTGCACCAGGTACGTTCGTGCCATCATGCGCCATGCATCGGCGACACCGCCCTGGCTCCCCAGGCGCCGCATGAGGACCAGCGACTGTTCGTAGTATTGCATGGCGTCGTCATATTGACCTGTCTCTCTGGCCACTAATCCCAGGTCTGAGAAAAGCACCGATTTGCCGGCCTCGTCATGCATCCTCGTCATAAGGTCGAGCGCTTCTAAGTAATAGGCTCGCGCACGTTCCCACTCGCCGGCGTCCGCGCGGAGATTTCCCAGATTGGCCAGCGTCGTACCGATCCCTCGTTCATCTCCTAGGATCTTTTGCAGCTCCAACACTTCCTGATAGTACTCTTGCGCCGAGTCCCGGCGGCCGCTGACCGCACAGATGTTGCCCAGGTTACCCAGCGTCGCCACCAGCGCGCGACGATCCCCCGTCAAGCGATCACATTCCAAGGCTTTGGCATAACAGGCGTAAGCATCGGTGTAATGCCCACGTGAGAAATGTTCATTGCCCTGACGATTGAGTTGTTCGGAGAGACCGTTGCGCAAGGTCATAGATCAACTCTGAAGAGTACGCTCGACCGCCTGTTTAGCGCCGGTGAGGATAGACGCGCCGTCTCCCGTCAAAATCGCATCAAAATCGTATTTCAGCAACCGCCTCAGACCATCCTTGGCCTTTCCCGCGTCGGCATATTTCTCAGCCGGCAACAGGCTCAAAGAGCCGGCTGGTTTGCCGATCAATGCGTCGCCGACAATCAAGACACCCTTGCCCTGTTGGATAAACAGCGCCGACTCACCCGGTGTTTTTTGGTCCTGGAGTTGCACTACCCAGATACCGCCCGGCAGCAGTTCACCATCTTTGAAAGTCTTGGTGGGTTTGATCTCCATCTGCGGAGCATCGATATCCGGAACATACAGTTGGCACCGGAATTCGGCGTGATAGGTCGCCGCTTCGCGCGCATGGTCCCGGTTGGTGACAATGATGTAGTCCACCGTCCCACCCCGCTTGACGTAACTCACATCCTCCGCTGCCATGACAGGAGGATCAACGAGCATCCGGTGCTCGCCGACAGTCAGAAAGAGCCCGTTAAAATCGAGCTGCTTCTCCTGCGAGAACCGGGACCATTGCCAGATGCCGGGTAACAGTTGCTTCATAGAAAGAGCCGACGGCTCGCAACCGATAGCGTAAGCAATTCAGAGCGCCGCCACCGCGTCCTTCACTGTCTTGGTGACTTTGGTCAGGATGCTTGCTTCATTGGGGAGATCAATCATGTCGTCTTCCGGAACGGTGATGAACTTGCGATTCGGCCCCTTCGTGAGCGAGATCAAAAACATGCTGTTGGACGGGGTAACCGGAATCACCACCTGCACTGCGGCATCAATCCCCTTTACCACCTCTAAAAACTTCTCCTTGCCCTCTTCCATCTCATCCATACTTCGTTTCCTTCTCATTCCCTACAAGCGGTGTACCGATGATCGAGCCGGCGTGGCGACTGGGGCATACCGAGATCGCGCGTCGTACGAGCACAGCGTCACCGTACGCGTTCCGCGAGGTGCGCGATGCGACGAATAAAGAGCCTCACGATTGCGCACGCCGGCGAGTCGGTGAGCCGGCAGTGTCTTGAGCATAACCGGCCGCCGCCGGCTCTTACATCTTGTTCGCACTCGCCAACAACTTTTCCACTTCCGCCACAATCACGTCGGCCCCCGCCAGATCCATATTGCCGACGCGCTGCCAGCGAATCACGCCGTTCTGATCGATCACATACACATTGGGAATGAACTTCCCGCCGCCATAGAGTTTGTCCGTCGTCTTGCCGGGATCGGTCAGATACGGATACGTCACCTTCACCGGGAATTCGGCAAGAAACTCGCTGATGTCCTTTTTTGAATTACCCGCCGAATTGACCCCAACCACCGCCACATCCTTGCCTTTGGTCGCCTCATACACCTTTTGCAAATTGGTGCCTTGAATCATGCAGGGTTCGCAAATATGAAACAGCCCCAGCACCACCACCTTGCCCTTGAAACTGTCCAGCGAGATTGTCTCCCCATTCAACGAAGTCAGCGTAAAAGCCGGCGCCTTCTCACCAACCTTAAAAAATCCAGCAGCAAGAGCTACCTGCACGGCAAACACCGGAACAAGGATAAACAGCAAGACCCAGAGAATGCGTTTCATGGCAACCTCCTTCGCTGAAGAAGTTCTGAGCTGACTTATGAGTTTTGAGTTGAACTTTTAACCGCGTCCGGTAACTCAGAACTCAAACCTCAGAGCTGTATGCACGGCTATCCTAACACGCTGATTTTTTCAGGGGCAACAGTCCGCCAAGACATCTCTTGTCCATCGTGATACATGGCGCGGCAGTATTGACTTTCTCACGAACGACAATTGAACGAACAACTGATCGACAAAGTTCAGTGGGAGGCTTCGAAGAGGCCGAGTTGAAGCTCCTCGGCCCGCGTGAAGGAGATAGGATAGCGCTCCGTGAAGCAGGCATTGCAATATTGATCGGGAGCGCCCGGAGCGGACTTTAACATGCCGTCGAGGCTGAGATACGCCAGACTATCGGCCGTGATGTACTTGCGGATTTCCTGAACCGTGTGGCTGGATGCGATGAGTTCTTTTTTGGTCGGTGTATCAATCCCATAAAAGCAGGGCGAAACGATGGGTGGAGAGCTGATGCGCAGATGGACTTCCTTCGCCCCCGCCTGGCGGATCATCTTCACGATTTTTCGGCTTGTCGTCCCGCGGACCAGGGAATCATCCACCACGACGACACGCTTGCCGCGCAAGACTTCGGGCACCGCATTGAGCTTGATCTTGACGCCGAAATGCCGAATGGACTGCTCCGGTTCAATAAAGGTACGGCCGATATAATGGTTGCGGATCAGGCCGATCTCAAATGGTATGCCGGCCCTTTCGGCATACCCCAGCGCCGCCGGCACGCCCGAGTCCGGGACGGGAACCACCACATCCGCTGCGACCCAGGATTCTTGCGCCAACTGATTGCCCAAGGCCTTCCTGGTCGTATAGACGGCAGTCGCGCCGAAAATTCTACTATCCGGCCTTGCGAAGTAGACATACTCAAACACGCACATCGCCGGCTTCGCCTCAACGAAGGGTTTATAGCTCTTTACCCCGTCTTTGTTCAGCACCACTAACTCGCCCGGTTCAATCTCGCGCACCCCCTCGGCATCGAGCAGGTCGAACGCGCAGGTCTCTGACGCCACCAGCCAACTGTCCCGCACGCGCCCCAGGCACAAGGGCCGGAATCCATGTGGATCTCGGGCGGCAATCACCGCATCATCCGTGAGCAGCACCACGGAAAACGCGCCCCGCACCTGGCTCAACGCATCGATGATTCGTGCGAGTAACGAATCGGCACGGGAGTGCGCGATGAGATGGATGATCACTTCGCTGTCAGCGGTGGATTGGAAGATCGCGCCGTAAGCCTCCAGCTCATGACGGAGCATGGTCGCATTGATGAGATTGCCGTTATGGGCGAGCGCAAGGTTGCCGAATGCGAAGTTGACGATGAGCGGCTGAACATTTTTGAAGTCACTCCCTCCCGCTGTCGAATAGCGATTGTGGCCGATAGCCATGTGCCCGGGCAGTCGTTTCAGTTTCGACTTTGAATAGATGTCGGCAACCAGGCCCATGCCCTTCTCGACGTGGAAATGTTCGCCATCGCCGGACACGATACCGGACGCTTCCTGCCCGCGATGCTGCAGAGCGTAGAGGCCGAGATAGGTCAGGTTCGCCGCTTCCTTGTGCCCATAGATACCGAAGACGGCGCACTCGTCGTGAAATTTGTCGGGAGAAATCAGTTGGATATGTTTTGGCACGTCCTTAGCCTCTCGCCTCTAGCTTAGGATCGAGCGCCCGTTCAATCGCGTTGGCCCATCGATCGTACGTTGTCTTGAGATCCACATCGACCTTGCAGTCCGGGCCCTGATTGTCCGTTGAAATATCTATGATCAATCGCTCACCACCCACGATGCCGATCACCTGTGCGGGAACTCCCTGGTCTGCGGCCGTCCGTAGCACCGCTTCACGATCGGTTGGCTTCACCGATAAGACAACTCGAGACTGACTCTCTCCAAACAGCGCGGCATCCCGCCGGAGTCCTTGAGTTTGAAATTGTACCACAGCTCCGAGCGGCGGAGCGGGCGACGAGATACAGGATTCGGCGAGCGCGACGGCCAGCCCTCCATCGGAACAATCATGCGCCGACTGCACCAGCCCGTTGCGAACCAGCGTCAGCATACAGACATGAAGGGCCTTCTCGGCCTCAAGATTCAAAAATGGCGGCGAGCCCTGTTCGCGGTAATGCATGATTTTCAAATACTCCGTGCCACCGAGGTCGTCCTTTGTCTTTCCCAGTAGAATGATGACATCGCGGGTTTGCTTAAACCACTGCGTGACAGCTTGCTCGACCCGATCGATCAGCCCGACCATTCCGATCATCGGTGTGGGATAGATCGAGAGGTCGTTCGTCTCGTTGTAGAAGCTGACATTGCCGCTCACGACGGGAATGTCAAAAGCTGCGCACGCATCCTTTATCCCTTCAATCGCCAACACGAACTGCCACATGATATCCGGCCGTTCCGGGTTGCCGAAATTAAGGCAGTCCGTGACCCCAATCGGTTCGCCACCGGAACACACGAGATTGCGGGCAGCTTCCGCCACAGCAATCTTGGCGCCTTCATAGGGATTGAGCAGACAATATCGACTATTGCAATCCACCGTGATGGCCAGGGCTTTGTTCGTGTCCTTGATGCGCAGGACCGCCGCATCGGAACCAGGACGCACCATGGTGTTCGTTCGCACCATGTGTAATACAGCTCATACACCCAA
>JBQTHT010000172.1:0-3794 GCA_052389595.1 Nitrospiraceae bacterium | reverse complement strand
ATTGGCGATTGCTCCGCGCCGCAACAGCCGCTGGAAGGAGAGCAGGACGATGTCGGTCTTCGTCTGTCCCTTCTCAGGCAAATCCTTGGAAGCCTCTTTCAAAAGATCCTTCTCTGCCTGACGTGTCCGCTCTGTGGGCTGCATAGTTAATCTCTCGAGTCAGATCATCCGAAAGTCTTCATCAATTCCCCAGCTCCGCCAGCACCTGCTCATCCTCTCGCCACCCCTCTCGAACTTTCACCCAGAGCTCAAGAAACACCTTCATGTCAAAGAGCCGTTCCATCTCAACCCGTGCGGCGGTGCCCACCGCTTTGAGGCGCTCACCACCCTGCCCAATGACAATCGACTTGTGGGAGTCCCTTTCCACGAGCACAGACGCGCTGATTCGGGCCATTCCCCCCTCTTCGACAAAGCGGTCGATTTCGACTGCAATGGAATGCGGCACCTCCTCATAGGTGCGCTCCAGAATCTTCTCGCGAATCAGTTCCGCTGCGAGAACGCGCATGGGTTGGTCCGTAATCGTCTCTTCACCGTACAATCTCTCCCCGTCGGGAAGCGCCTTCACCGTCACCTCAAGCAGGCGATCAACGTTCACACCTGTTTGGGCGGACACCGGTACCACCTCAGTCCATGGAAACAATTGGCTAAAGGCCGCAATCAATGGCAAGACCCGTGGTTTTTTGACTAAATCTACCTTGTTGATGACGAGAAAGACCGGCCGATCTCGTTTTTCGACTGCCTCACGGACCTGATCGATCACCGCCCGATCGCCCTGGCCGGGAGGACTCGTGGCTTCGACGAGCACATACAGAAGATCCGCTGCATCCAGCGTCTCCAGCGTCGTACGGACCATTCGCTGATTCAGGCGATGCTGCGGCCTGTGCAGCCCGGGTGTATCGAGAAACGCGATCTGAGCGCCAGGGATGTGGGCGACCCCAAGAATACGCATGCGAGTTGTTTGCGGTTTATCCGAGACGATGGAAATTTTTTCGCCCAGCAGTCGATTGAGAAGGGTCGACTTGCCCACGTTCGATCGGCCGATGATGGCGACAGTACCGGACTTCATTAGATCACTTGGACCGTTTGTTGTTCTCCGAATCAGGAACGAATTGATACACCGTGTCGCCCTTGCGCACCAACCCCAATCGCTCTCGCGCCAATTCTTCAATTGTAACCGGATCATGTTGTATACGATCCACATCATGATGAAGCACCGCATTGGTGCGCTGGAGCGTCTGAATTTCTTGTTCCAACTGTTGCGCGTGCTGCCGCATCGAGAGATACCGTGGCATGCCCATTTCACCCACCAAGAGCGAGCCCAACAACAGGACGCCGGCCGCCAGCCCTGCCACTTTCATAGCCGTGGAAGCACGCCGCTGCCAATCCAACGTGTTGCGCCCACGGTTCCGCTTGATCATCATTGGGCCCTGTTCTTTACTCTAACTCCCTGCTTGAACGGCCTCTCGACCAGGATACACGGCTGTCGCTCCTAACTCTTCTTCAATTCGTACCAGTTGGTTATACTTGGCCACCCGGTCGGTTCTGGAGAGCGATCCGGTCTTAATAAGACCTGTATTGAGCGCCACCGCCACATCCGCAATCGTCGTATCCTCAGTCTCCCCCGACCGATGAGACACCACGGCAGTATAGCCGGATCGCTTCGCCAGCTCGATCGCTTCCAACGTCTCCGTGAGCGTCCCGATCTGATTCAACTTGATCAGAATCGAGTTGCCGATTCCCTCCTTAATACCCTTCGAGAAAATCTCGACGTTGGTGACGAAGATATCGTCACCCACCAATTTGACGCGTTTCCCAAGTCGTTCAGTAAGAATGCGCCACCCTTTCCAGTCGAGCTCGCTCAGGCCGTCTTCAATGGAAAGGATAGGATAACGATCCAGCAGCTTGCCATAATAGCCGATCATCTCTTCAGAGGAACGCTCGGGATTCTTTTCAGCGTCCAACATATAGCGGCCCTTGTCATAGAGCTCGCTCGCAGCGCAGTCGAGAGCCAACGCGATATCCCGTCCAGGACGGTAGCCTGCCACTTCGATGGCTTGCGTAATGAGACTCAAGGCCTCTTCGTTCGACTGAAGATCCGGCGCAAACCCGCCTTCATCTCCAACGGCAGTGTGAAGCCCCTTCTTTTTCAGCAAGGATTTCAGAGTGTGGAACACTTCTGTCGCCATGCGCAATGCTTCGCTGAAACGTGACGCACCGACCGGCATGATCATGAACTCCTGCAGATCGAGGCGGTTATCCGCGTGGGCTCCGCCATTAATGATGTTCATCAAGGGAACCGGAAGCGTCCGCGCATTCGTTCCCCCAAGGTATCGGTACAGCGGCTGTGCCGTTTCATGAGCTGCTGCCTTGGCCACCGCAAGCGACAGGCCAAGAATCGCATTGGCCCCGAGCTTGCCCTTCGTTTTGGTTCCATCTAACTCAATCATGGCGTGGTCAATGGCGGCCTGATCGAACGCCTCCATACCAAGCAGTTTCGGCGCGATCACCTTACTGACGTTGGCGACCGCTTTCGACACACCCTTCCCCATCCAGCGCTTCTTATCACCATCCCGTAGCTCAACCGCTTCTTTCTCACCGGTAGACGCCCCGGAGGGCACCGCCGCCCGCCCCCGCGCCCCACTCTCCAACACCACGTCCACTTCTACCGTAGGGTTGCCACGTGAATCTAGAATCTGCCGCGCCTTGATCTCCCGTATCGCGCTCATCTTTTCTTCTCCGTTCACACGAGGAAGCACTCAATTCGTTAATGCCCAAATCGCTACAGCAGGGTGGTTGGGGTGCCTTCTACTGCGCGCATCGAACGAGCACCTTCCGAGCGTGCGCGTTCTGCGAGCAAAGGAAGGCAGCCCAGCCGTCCCCTCACCCATGCAGCTTTCTCTTCAGCAGTTCACTCACCTTCCCTGGATTCGCTTTCCCTTCTGATGCCTTCATCACCTGCCCCATGAAGAATCCCAGCACAGCTTCTTTACCGCCGCGATACTGCGCGACCTGCGCTTGGTTCTTAGCAATCACCTCATCGACAATCTTCCCCAGTGCGCCAATATCCGACACCTGCGTCAGCCCTTTTTCCTGAACGAGCTGCTCAGGCGCTTTCCCGCTCGCGTAGAGCTCCGGGAAGATCTCTCGCGCCACTTTCAGGCTGATCGTTCCCTTGTCGACGAGGTGCAGCAAACTCACGAGACGCTCCGGCGAAACCGGAGAGACTTCAACCGACGTACCGGAATTGTTCAACTCCCTCAACAGCTCGCCCATCACCCAATTGCTCACAGTCTTGGACTGGGCAAAGAGCTTCACACATGTCTCGAAGTAATCGGCCAAGGCTTTGGAGGACGTCAGTACCCCCGCGTCATATTCCGACAACTGATAATCGGCCGCGAATCGCTTGTGTCTGGCGGACGGCAACTCCGGAACGCTCTGGCGCCATTCCTCAATCCACTCGCTGGAAATCGCCAGTGGCACCAGATCGGGGTCGGGGAAATATCGGTAGTCATGCGCTTCTTCCTTGCTTCTCATGACGGCGGTTTCCCCTCGTTCGATGTTCCACAGCCGTGTCTCCTGGCGAATCTTTCCCCCCTCGTTCAACACCTTGGTCTGTCGCTTGATCTCGTACTCGATGGCGTCCTTGACATACTTGAAGGAATTAATATTCTTCAGCTCCACTTTGGTGCCGAAAGCCTTTTGCCCAAGAGGGCGCAAGGAAAGATTCGGCTCACAGCGCAGGCTCCCTTCCTCCATGTTGCCGTCGCACACCTCCAGATACATCAAGACATCGC
>JBQTHT010000171.1:0-16802 GCA_052389595.1 Nitrospiraceae bacterium | reverse complement strand
TTCAGAAGCCGCTGGAGGCGAGCGGGAACACCTGTGCGATGGTAGAAGACCTTGCGGGTTTTGTGAAGGAAAATGGTAGACAAGAGAAACCTCCTTTTGGTAGCTCGTCTACCATCAAAGGGAGTTTCCCGTCTGCTATTCGCCGCGTCTGGAGCGGCTTTTATGCGTTTGCTGGTGCCGAAACCGGGAATTGAAACCGGACACCCTTGCGGGCGCTAGACCCTGAATCTAGTGCGTCTGCCAGTTTCGCCACTTCGGCACAGGGATGAGGGTGCGATTATCGCGAAATGCGCGCGACCCGTCAAGCTGCACACCATGGCTTTCTCTCTGGATAGGGGCGGCGATCGATCAGGAGAGAGCCGGGGAAGGCTGTGTGTGCTGCGAAGAAACCAGCAAAGACGCCGACAAGTTCCAAGCATGAGGGTGTGAAACGTCTCGAGGGTCGCCGCTGAGCACAATCTTTTCCCGTACAAGGCCTGCGGCGGCGATAAGAAATGGGGCGGGAATCAATGGCGCCTCATCGACCAGCAGCGCATCAAACCGCACTCGTTGAAAGAGCGCATCAGCCACTACCCGAGCCGCGGTGGTGGCAACCAGACGTCTATTTTGAATGAATGCCTGACGATTAGTGCCTTCTTCAGCCGCCAGCAATTCACGAATTTTCTTCGTTCCTCCCAATCGTCTGACCTCCTCCTTCAGCTCCTCGAATTCGGGCCTGAGATCCTTGGGGACCGTGGCTTCCGGTATCAGTTGTTCAATGCGTCGCTTCGCCATATCGAGTTCATTCTTGAGGCCGGTGACTTGCTGTTGGTAGATCGTGCGATACTCGACCAGTGATTGAGTGTTCCTCCCTGCCGCCTGCATGCCCAGTCGCTTCCAGAGCGGCAGGTTGTCATATTCGCTGAGGGTCGCATCAATCTCTTTGATTTTCGTTTGCAGTTCGCTCAGTTCCGTCAACAGGCGCCACTCGAGGAGTTTGACCTCATCCAAATCCCGTTGCTTGTGCGCTTTGTGGGCGAGCAGGGGAGAGAGCTCGCGGAACCGGTCATACTTCTTTCGCAAAGCGGCCTTTTCCGCGCGCGACTTCGCATAGAATTGATGCATCTGCGCTTCGAATCCCAATTCATGCAGCGTGATGCCTGCTGCTTCCCGCTCGAGGGCCAATTCATACCGGGTCAATAGACTTCGGTGTTGAAGACCCGCGCCGTGCATGGTGCGCGCAATCACTCCCAGCGCCTCGTCCGCCGAACCATGATCCGGGCTGATCATCAGCAAGCGTTTATTGGCCCTAATGAGCTCAAGCGCTGCTCTCGCAAGTTTCAGGCGCCTTGCCGCTCTCTCCTCCTCCCACATCGTTGTGAGAACAGCGGACACCGTTCCCAGCGGCGTCTGCCCGCTGTGGTCCGGCCTGAGCCATGGCACTAATCGTTCGGTGGGACCTAGCGTGTACGCGTCCTCTTTGATCACCATGTCGGTAACCCGTGCCAACACCGTCTCCAAGAACCCCGTTGCATCTGGGACTAACGTTGCTGTTGGTACCTTCTGGCCGATCGCGTCGAAGGTTTGAATCAACAGGCGAAGCCCGCGACGACGGAGAACCATTCCCTCGGTCGGCTCTTCCTCATCTGGAAATATAATCGTGACAGGAATGTCGTCTGCCAGCAACGCCTCAGGCGCGAGGTCGAACTCGTAGACCTGCAGGGTCCCGATCGTCCACAACAACCGTCCGTTCGAAATAGGGGTCGGCGTATCAAGCCCCTTGGCGGAGGCCTGATCTCGCTCGGTCCGCAAGTTTGCCGTATACTGTGTAATGAGGTCGCGCAGTGTCATGAGGCGGTTACTAGAGACAAGCCGCCTATCTTAATGGCCCGTGGAATAAGCTGTCCAGCCTTCCGCAGAAGTCCGCGGCGAATCTCCTTGCTGTGAGCGAATTGACTTTTAGCCGTGCGGTCAGTATCCTTTTTGCTTTCAAACAGAAGGAGTTATGTCATGAAAGTCATTCTCCAAGAAACGCTGGAGGGGATCGGCCACTTGGGCGACCTGCTCGACGTATCCGATGGATTCGCCAGAAATTTTCTTCTCCCTCGCCGAAAAGCGCTGGAGGCGAATAATCGTAATGTGAAAGCCTTTGAACATACCAAGCGGGTGATGGCAGAGAAGGCCAAAAAGGAAAAGCAGGACATTGAATCGATGGCCAGGAAGATGTCGGCCGTGTCGCTAACTGTCACCGCGCTAGTAGGATAGGACGACATGATGTTCGGGTCCGTGACCGCCAAAGACATTGCCGAGGGTCTTCTGGAGCAGGGCTTCAATATCGACCGGCGGAAGATCCAGATGCCACACCCGATCAAGGAATTGGGAACCTTTACGATTCCGGTCAAGTTTCCTCGTGATGTGACCGCCAGCGTGGCAGTTCGAGTCATCAAGAAACAAGAAATCGACAAAAAGCCGGAGACCGATGCCACCCCGCAGGATTGAGATACGATCCTATTTGGCATCAAGGGTACGCAGGGAGGATGTATGACGGATGCCGTTGGCTCTATGGACGCGTTGAAAGCCACCGATCTCGACGTCTATGAGGCGATTCGAGCGGAGGAGCAGCGCCAGCGAGAAAAACTCTTGCTGATCGCGTCCGAAAACTTCGCAAGTCCGGCCGTCCTCGCGGCTCAGGGCTGCTTGATGACCAATAAGTATGCGGAAGGCTATCCTCGAAAACGCTACTACGGTGGCTGCCAGCACGTCGACACGGTCGAGGAGCTTGCCATTCAGCGCGCCAAGCAAATTTTCGGGGCAGATCATGTCAACGTCCAACCCCATTCGGGGTCCCAAGCCAACATGGCCGCGTATCTGTCTGTGCTGAAACCTGGTGATGCGATTCTCGGGATGGATCTCGCACAAGGAGGCCATCTGACTCATGGCAGCCGGGTGAACTTTTCCGGGATGATCTTTCGCTCCTATTCGTATGGTGTCGATCGGCAGACGGAAACGATCGACTACGACGCGGTGCAGCGCCTCGCTGAAGAGTGCCGACCTCGCATGCTGGTGGTCGGAGCCAGCGCCTACGCCCGCACCCTGGATTTTCCTCGATTCCAGAAAATCGCGCAATCTGTCGGGGCCTATCTGATGGTGGATATCGCCCATATCGCGGGACTCATTGCCACAGGATTGCATCCGAATCCGGCGCCTTTTGCCGACTTCGTCACCACGACAACGCATAAGACGTTGCGGGGGCCTCGCGGGGGCATCGTCATGTGCAAGGCTGAGCACGCAAAGGCCGTCGATAAAATCATCTTCCCCGGGCTTCAGGGCGGGCCCTTGATGCACGTCATTGCAGCCAAGGCAGTAGCCCTGAAAGAAGCGCTGTCGCCGGCGTTCAAGCTTTACCAGCAGCAGGTGATAGCCAATGCGCGCACGATGGCACAGGGGCTGCTCGAGCGAGGTTATCGGATCGTCTCCGGAGGGACGGACACTCACTTGATGCTTGTCAATCTGACTGCTAAAGGCGTCACCGGAAAAGAGGCGGAGACGGCGCTCGACGCCGCCGGCATTATTGTCAATAAAAACGCGGTACCTTACGACGAAAAGCCACCGGCGGTGGCGAGCGGAATTCGGCTCGGCACACCGATCGTTGCCACGAGAGGCATGCGCGAACCCGAGGTGAAGGAGATCGTGTCATTACTCGATCGTGTGTTGCAGCGCCCACAGGACCAACAGGTGCAAAGCGACGTGCGGGCGCAGGCTAAAACCCTCTGTGATCGTTTCCCCATCTTCTACGCCTATGGCTCCTCCACAAGTCAGGATACCCGACGGTGAAGTGTCCATTTTGCGACGAGCTCGAAGACAAGGTGGTGGATTCTCGCATGGCGAAGGAAGGCGAACTGATTCGCCGGCGCCGGGAATGTCTTGGTTGCAAGCGGCGGTACACTACTTACGAGCGAGTTGAAGAAAGCCTTCCCGTGATCGTGAAAAAGGACGGACGACGAGAACCCTTCGATCGCATGAAAATTCTTTCCGGCCTCAAGAAAGCCTGCGAGAAACGCCCCATCAGTACCCCAACGATCGAAGCGGTGACCGACCATATTGAAAAGCGCATTCAGGAAATGGGTGAAACCGAGCTTCCGAGTCAGGCCATCGGTGAAGAAGTAATGACCGAACTGCACCAACTTGACCAGATCGCCTACGTGCGGTTCGCGTCGGTCTATCGCGAATTCAAGGACATCGATCAGTTCATGGACGAACTGAAGGCGCTCGCGCAACAGCGAAGAGAGAAGTAGTCAAGCCGCCTGCGTTCACGCCTGATTCATTCACCCGGCCTTTCCCAAAGATCAGTGGCTATGATTGTCTTCATCGCCGGAAGCTTTCTTGGCGATGGCTATGGCTCACGACACGCCTCATGACAACAGCAATAGTAAGAGCCGCTAGAACCGCTCGCTCTCTCAAGAGCGGCCATCGCGGCCGCTCTGCAAAATCGACGCGGGTGGCCATTATCGGAGTCGGGCGGGGGGGGACGGCGCTGATGGAAATCTTTGCGACCGACCCCTTGGTGCAGATTGTGGGGGTGGCCGAAATCAACCCGTACGCTCTCGGAATGGATCTGGCAAAACAGCTGAAAATTCCGGTCATGCGGGACTATCGCACCTTGCTCCATATGAAACGTATAGACCTCATCATCGATGTGACGGGCAATAGCGAGGTCGGGCGGATCGTGCAGGATTTTCGTCGCAAGGGGGTGACGGTGATCGGGGGAGGCAGCGCGAAGTTTATGTGGCAACTCATTGAGGCTCGCATTCGGGCGACTGCCGAGATCGAAAAGACGTTGAACAAATATCAGTCGCTGTATCGGCTCTACGTGAAAGAAAGCGGCGCCGCCGTCACCGAAGAGCGTACCCGCATTGCCTGCGAGATCCATGACGGCTTGATCCAGAGCTTGGCAGGGGTCAATTTCAAGATCGAACTCTGCCAGCAGCTCGTCCACAAGGATCCGAAAGCCAGCCAGGCGACTTTACGCGAGACGAAAGCCCAACTTAAGCTGGCTATTCAGGAAGCCCGCCAGGTGATTTTTAATCTACGACCGCTCCAATACGACAAGATGGACCTGATCCCGGCGCTGACGAATTACCTCAAGTCGTATGAAACACAGTACCGTATCAAGACGAAATTCTCAGTCGCCGGCGATGAAGATAGCCTTTTCCCCAGGACCAAGATTTTTCTTTTTCGTATTGTTCAAGAAGCCCTGAGTAACGTCCAAAAACATGCGAAGGCCGATCATGTTTGCATCGACTTGAGTATTGATCGCGAGATGCTGGGCGTCTCCATCACGGACAATGGCGTGGGGTTCGACATGGCTGCTGTGTTGCGCGACCCGGAAAAGTGGGATCATTTCGGCATCCGTGGCATTCTAGAGCGAGCCCGGCTCGTAGGCGGAGAAGGGACGATCGATTCTCGTAAGGGACAAGGCACCAGGATCGTCGTGCAGGTCCCCCTGGAGGACAAGGAGGCAGTTCGAAATGGAAAAAATTAAAGTGCTGATCGCCGACGATCACCGCGTCGTGCGAGAAGGACTCGCCGCGATCCTCAAGACCAAAGAAGATGTTCATGTCGTGGGTGAAGCGCAAGACGGGATGGAGGCGGTGGAAAAGGCTCGCACGCTGTTACCGGATGTGATCCTGATGGACGTGAGCATGCCGCGCATGGGCGGTGTCGAAGCGACGCGCCAGGTCAAGCGTGAGTTTCCTCACATTGGAATCGTGGCCCTGACGATGTATGAGGAACAACAGTACATTTTCGATCTCGTTCGCGCCGGAGCGACCGGCTATCTGCTCAAGGATTCCGAATCTTCTCAAATCGTGGCGGCGATTCGAGCGATCTACCGAGGAGAATCACTGATTCATCCATCTGTGGCCAGCAAGATCCTCGCGGAGTTTTCCCTCATGTCGCAGAAGAAGGGGAAAAAATCCGGATGGGTCGAACACGACCTCACGGAACGAGAGATTACTGTGCTTCGGTTAGTTGCGGACGGGAAGACCAACAAGGAAATTGCGAACAATCTGGACCTGAGCGAGAAGACCGTGAAAAACCACGTTCGCAATATTTTTCATAAGCTCCAGGTGTACGACCGAACGCAGGCGGCCATCCTGGCAATTCGGAAGGGGCTGATTGAATTGGAGCCACGCCACTGACGCGCAAAGCGATCCAGCCTTTGCTTCATAAACCCACGAAAAAGCCACACGTGTTATCTTTTTACAACATGATTATTTGGTGCCGACTATTGCTATTTAAATAGTAATTACAGGTACTTACGAAGTGTGCAGTCATCACTAAAAACTTGGCACATGAGTTGCTGATAACAGGCGAGGCTTTTGGGAGGTCAAGTGAGGAGTCAACATACAATTGCCAGTTCAGTGTCTTGCTCCGGGGTAGGTCTTCATTCAGGTCGGCCAGTCACCCTGACGCTTCGACCCGCTTCCCCTGACACGGGCATCGTGTTCATTCTCAAGGACGGTGCAAAGAGCACTGTGCTTCATGCGTCCATTGAAAATCTCGTTCCGACCGAACTCTGTACGGCTCTCTGCACCAATGGCACGCAGATCAAGACGGTGGAACACATTCTCGCCGCTTTCGCCGGGCTGGAAATAGACAATGTCTACATCGAACTTGATGCCAACGAAGTACCGGCCATGGATGGAAGCGCCGGTCCTTTCGTGCGACTCCTTCGAACAGCGGGTATCATGTCGCAAAATCGCCGGCAGCCTTTCCTGAAGATTACGCAGCCGATCGAAGTCACCGACGGAGCCAAGAGGGTTTCAATCGAACCGGCCACGACGTCCAAAATTACCTATTCCATCCACTATCAGCATCCACTGATCCAGACCCAGACCTACATGTATGAGTCGTCCGTGGCGATGTTCGAACGGGATATTTCGACGGCTAGAACGTTTGGCTTTCTCCATGAAGTTGAAGCGTTGTGGTCCAGAGGGCTGGGTAAAGGAGGGTCGCTGGAAAACACGGTCGTGTTATCCGAGCAGGGAGTCGTGAATGAATCGGGACTTCGGTTCACGAATGAGTTTGTTCGCCATAAGATTCTTGATCTCATTGGGGATTTTTCCCTACTCGGAGTTCCCTTTATCGGCCATTTAATCGCCGATCGCTCCGGCCATTCTCTACACACCAAGCTCGTTGAGACCATCCTTGAGCAGCCGGACAGGTGGGTTCTGCTTAACGTGGAAGATTCCTGCCTCCCTCTGGAGCCTTGCCCTTCTCAGAAACCAGCACCCGCACATTCTCTCGCGCTACAAGCCTCCTCCGTTCAATAGAAATTTTCGTCGACAAAGCAAACTCGACGGCAGGCGACTAGATTCGCTTGATTTGATGTGGGCAATAAAACGCCGGAAATGAGGGGCCTCACTTCCGGCGTTTTAAACCAGGTGGGATGGGCTTACTTTTTCTTCTTCTTCGCTGCTTTCTTCGTCGCCAAGACTCTCACCCCCCTTCCTTAACTCGAATCGAGTCGTTATTTGTGCTCAGACGGCTTCCGTCAGAGACACCTCCACGGCCTCAAAGGTATTCGGTCCGACTTTGCGAAACCGCTTATCCCGTTTAAGCGAAGTGGCGACCGATGTGAGAGGTGTCTTTCCCTTGATCTGAAGTCCGCCTTCCACGAGACGCTGCAAGAGTTCCTTCGCGTGCATGGCGCGGTTCGATTCTCGGAGAATCTGATGGGCAGACTCGGGAACACTTTTTCCAAGATACTTGCTTCGTCCCAGTAGGATCTCACGAGATTGATCGGTGACATCCATGACGGGGAGCGGTCGAGCGCCTTTTTCATCGGTGATGATTTGACTGGACAGGCTGGCAAGCTTGGCTTTGTCTGCTTCAACCCGATACAGGGTTTCCGCCAGTTCGAGGTATTTCTTGATGGTCGCGATCTCTTCATCCAAACGTCGACGTTTCTTCTCGAGCTCGTGATATCGGTTTCTATATGCGCTGATCCTTTGCTCGAGCCCTACAATGATGTCTTTCAATTCTTCCACAAGCATCACCTCTCGGAAGCATGCTTGCTTAATAGCATATGCTGAAAGCGATGTCAATATAATATTGCCCAAACAATTTATGCAATCTTCCCATGCGACTCAGATTGCATTCAATCTCTGAATAAGCCTTGTATAATGATACGCTTCATTAAAAATTTCCAATGATTTAATGACTAACGAAGCTTTTCCAGATACGTATTATGTTGCTTGCAAAAGGGGCTCGGCTTTTCGCGCTTCCTGGTGTCGAAAAGGGTGAACTTGCCACAAGGTGGGCTTCCAGAGTCTGTCATGCGGGAGCTAAAAACTGTCGCGATCGAAGCTGCGCGCAAGGCTGGCGACTTACTCCAAAAGTATGCGCGACAGGGATTTCGGGTCGAGCTCAAGGGGTCCATCAACCTTGTCACCGAGGCAGACCACCGCGCTGAACAGGCAATTGTAGATACCATTCGAACTGCTTTCCCTTCCCATCGAATCTTGGCCGAAGAGCGAGGCCTTCAAGCCGGAACACATTCTCCCTATCAGTGGATTATTGACCCGCTCGACGGCACCACTAACTTTGCACATGGGTTTCCGGCCTATTGTGTCTCGATCGGCTTAGAGTATGAGGGACGTTGCATTCTTGGCGTCGTGCTTGATCCCACCAGACAGGAACTTTACACGGGGGAAGTAGGCGCAGGCGCATTTCTGAATGGACAACAGATCTCTGTATCTCAGACCCCGGCGCTCGACAAGGCTTTGGTCGTAACCGGATTTGCTTATGATATCCGCGATACTCCCGACAACAATCTGGACCACTTCGCACGTTTCGCTCTCCGCGCCCAAGGCCTGCGTCGCACAGGCACAGCGGCCTTGGATCTCTGCTACGTGGCCGCCGGCCGATTTGATGGATTTTGGGAACTTAAACTCAATCCGTGGGACATGGCAGCCGGCGTGGTGATCCTCCAAGAAGCAGGCGGGCGGGTGACGGATTTCAACGGGGAGACATTTTCGATTTACGGGCAGCAACTCGTGGCAAGTAATGAACTCATTCACGCGGAGATGGTGGGAATGTTGAATCAGCGCTGACACAAGCCAGAGGATAGCGCCGCATCACCACGACGTGACGACGAATCCTAATGCACATCGAATGAGCGTGCGTTATGATGTGCCGTCGTTGCACTTACGGGAGAAGAAATATGGCGACGCAATGGCCCCCGAAAGATCCGGGGCAATCGGCCCAGAAAGACCCGGATGTCTGGGACGTGGAGCTGCTGAGGGTCTTGGTCAGCCGGACCGGAAAGCAGGTAGACGCTCAGTGGGCGATCCATCCACAACTCAAACACGATCTCTTGCCGAACGAATGGAAAGAAGTCGTCGACATGATGGGAAAGATTACCACCATCGTCGGTACACGATTCTCGAACATTCTCTCTGAGGTGGAACCTGATCCTCCCGGAAACGCATAATGGAAAGATCATGTTGAATGATGAATTGTGAATGGGCACTTCCCACTTCGACATTCAACATTTAGCATTCCCAATTTTCATTTGGCGATCACAATTTGGAGTTGGCATATGGAGACCTATTATCACCCGAAGGATCTCGGCAAGTTCGCGGATATGGGTAAGGGAAACAAAGAGCTGTGGGACAAGTTTATGAGTTATTACAGCGCGGTCTTTGCGGAGGGGGCGCTGAGCGAACGCGAAAAGGCGCTCATCGCGCTGGGAGTCGCGCATGCGGTCCAATGTCCCTACTGCATCGATGCGTATTCACAGGCATGTCTGGAGAAGGGCTCTAACGTCGAGGAAATGACTGAAGCCGTCCATGTGGCCTGCGCCATCCGAGGCGGAGCATCCCTGGTGCACGGAGTGCAGATGCGGAATGTCACAGAGAAATTGTCGATGTAATGCGACGAGGGGTCCAACCGCTATAGATACGGATGTTCAGGGATCGCCAGCGTGAAGTATTTCCCTTTCTCTTCGTAAAGAATGCGTTGACCGGTCAACTGCGAGAGAAGCGCGTCAATCCGATCTATAGAATATTCCTCCTGCTCCTCGATGGCGCGAAGGCCGTTCCTGACGTGCTCCGCGGTCTTCGGCATCTCATTACAGAATTCAATAATAAACGCAGCCGGCCAATCGAAGCGCTCACGTCTCGGAGCGCCAGGCGTCCGCCCATCGTACACGGTGATGTAGCGCATCGCTTTGGAGTAATAGAGAAAGGGCTTGTCGTCGGACGCATGCCGGCGCCGCCATTCCTGAACTAACTCAGTCAGTTCCCGATAGAGGTGAGGCTCCACCTTCCAGCCGTCGATTTCGTACTCGAAATCATAGGCGATGCGTGTGAGATCCACTTTCCGCGCATCGTACACATATTCATAGGCCAGCCCCGGACCCGTAATGTGTATGCCGTACTCCTGCGGACGCATGAAATAGGGGCTGAATCGCTCCAGCCAAAACTTCCCTACGGCCTCCGGTGGCTGCAGATGAAACAGGGAGGGAATGAGGTCGATCTGTCTTCGGTAATCCTCATCCGTTTCGCCCGGGAAACCCAAGAGAATATTCCAGGACACAGCGATCCGATAGTAGTAGCTCCATTTCAAACACTGGATGTTCTGCATCGGACTCACACCCTTGTCCATGGCACGCAGCTGCGGCTGGCTCAAGCTTTCCAGCCCCGGTTGCATGCACTTTACGCCGCCCTGCGCCAGCATACGAATCTGATTCTTATTCAAATTGCTCTTGGTTTCGATGAACACGTCCAGGTCGCAGCGGTCCGACGCAAACTTGCCGAAGAGGTTTTCAACGTATTTCATATCAATGATATTGTCCACCAGCCGGAATCGAGTCGTGTCGTAGCGGCTGGAGAGGTATTCCATCTCGCGCAACACCTGTTCGGCCGGTTTGGCGCGAAACTTCATGCTCTGGGCGTTGAGGCCACAGAAGGTGCAATGATGTTTCTCTCCCCACCAACATCCCCGCGATCCCTCGTAAAGCAGGATACGATCCAATCCTTTTGACGCATCGGGGCTTAACTCGGCTAACAGGTGGTAATAGTCGTCATAGTCGGGAGGTCCGGTTCGTTGGAAATCGGTAAACAACGACTGGTTTGGTTCAAAACACAGCTTGCCGTCATTCCTGTAGGCCACGCCTTTGGGATAGCCGCCTTCCTTACCTTCCAGAATCTGGCCGATCAGCACGGGCAATACACCCTCGCCCTCACCCACAACGACATAGTCGATCCAAGGAAAGGCCCGGAAATATTCCAACCCCATCTCGCCGTCATAATTGGCGCCGCCGAAAACGGTTTTCAGCTGGGGATAGAGGTCCTTGATCAGCTTGGCCATCGTCAGGCTGGCGACATTTTGATCGAAGGTGGAGGTGAATCCGACAATCCGATACTGGCCCCAGTCGATCGCGGTCAGGGCCCATGTCAGAAATTGCGGGGCAATGCGCGCGTTCATCTCTTCGAAGTAGGAGGTGGGGTAGCCGCTTTGTTGAGCCAGTTGCTCGAAGACCGGCTTGAAGAGGCGTGGATACTCGGCATGTTTGGGATTGTCGCGGAACAACAGATGTGAGAAAAGCCACTCGCCGAACAGTGCCCGCTTCTCGCAGATCAGTTCATAGAGCGGCACGCCGATCTCATGTGCAAAACGCACGTTGAGATACTGGCTCTCCACCGCGATGCCTTTCGATTTGAGGAGGGCGGAGAGCGTGCCCAATTGAATCGAAGGATACTTCGAGTAGCTGAACGGCATGTTCACAAGCGCCACAGCCGGTCGACTGCTCACCAGGTGCTCCTTGTAGCCGCGAATTCGAAAAGACCGACACCTCAGCCGACCATCACATCTGCACCCTGTGTAGTACGGACGTGGTGCTCGCTCAATGCTCGCTTTCCTTCATCTTGCTCGGGTCTTGATATACCATGAGGTGCGCAAAGGGGGTTCCGTCAAACATGATATAGGCCCCCGATGAATTGGGAAGCGTGGGCAATTTCGTCTCCTGGGAGGTGAACGGCCACATCAGCATCCAATGGGGCGGTTCCTTCACCAACTTGGCCCCTGGCTCCTCGTTCATCAGAATCTTGCCGTCCTTCTCCCAATGAAAGCCTCCGCGCGCCATGTAGGAAATACCGGGAACGGTATTACCCGGCTTTTCTTGCTTGTTCACAAGGGCATCAACCCACTGACCCACGGCCGCGTCAAAACACATGGGGTCTGGTTCAGGCCGGTTGTTCACGGTGGAAATGCAGGTGAAGCCATTGGTCCCCTTCTTCACTTCCACCAGTTTCCCATCCTCACCGGGAAGCATCACGCCGGCATCTCTGGAGATATGCATGGGGGCCGCGCTGAGCGCCAGCTTGATCTTGTCATCCTGAGTCATCGAGGCGAGACCCTTGCCGCTCCCAGGTTTTTTCTCTCCCTTCTCCGCAGCCAGCGATAACCCGGCAACGTTGACACAAACCATACTGACCAGCACGAGTCGCAGAATGTGTCTCATATATCCTCCTGCTCGACGAGCGAATGTGACCCAGTTCCCTCCCCTCGTCCGCGGAGGAGAGAGTTATGCCGATGTTTTCAGGGAATCGAACTCCCGATCGGCCTTCGCAGCCAGATAAAAGTCGCTTTCGGTCAGCCCGTTGATCTTATGCGTCCACACTTCAACCTTGCATTTACCCCAAGCCAGATACAGATCCGGGTGGTGACCTTCCGCCTCCGCCACGGCGCCGACTTTGTTGACGAACGAAAGCGCCTGCGCAAAATCCTTGAACGTGTAGAGCCGCTCCAAATGCCCTTGCCCGTTGAGTTGCCAGCCTCGGCCCAGTTGCTTCAACAACTCCTGCGCGCGCGACGCCTCCACGGGAGGCACACCGCCTCGACAGGGAACACATTTATTATCCGCCAGTCCCATAAGGTCCTCCTGCAGGAAACCACTGGCCTTCAGATGAGGGCCATATTCTAATGGCACTGGAACCCCGACGGCAACCGGCCGAGACCCAGGCTGGGAGCATGATCATACCCTCCGCTCAACTCCCTGTTGGGCAAAAAACAGGCCCCGGTTAATGTCGCCGATGCTCACCATCCCCACCAACGTCTCTTTCTCCACTACAGGGATGCGGCGGAAGTTCTTCAGACCCATGTAAGAGGCGGCCTGGAGAACCGGATCGTGAGAGGACACGGTTAACGGATTGGCGCTCATGACCTCCTCAACCTTCTTGGCAAGCACCTCGGGATACCCCTCTTCCATCTCGACAAAATCACGACTGTGCACGTTATCGTGAATGTAGTCGCCGTAATTGGGATAGAGCGGCAACATCACGTCGCGCACCGTCACCACTCCCACCAACCGGTTCTCGCCCTCTATCACAGGAATCGCCCCGCAATTGCGACTGAACATCTTCATCACTGCAGAGCGCACCGTGTCAGTTTTTCTGACCGTGACGACACCGGTAGACATGACATCGTGGACAAGCATGGCAGCCTCCTTCCAATGAATGGGTGAATCCTCTGGGCCTCACTCCGGTTCGTCCGGCGCGCCGCCCGATCGTGCCAGGTCATCGAGCTTCACGTTATTAGGATCGAACTTCCCAGCCGCGGTCGCCATCCGAGCCAGTGCATCATCAAAGGTCAACGGTTCAGCGTCCTTCGGTCGGAAACGGATCGGATTCACGCGCGCGACAATAAAACTTTTGAGATAGGGACTCGTCAAACCTTTCGCCTTCAACGCCGTAACCTGTTGCACGACCACGTCGTCCAAGTCCAGCACCGTCCGTGCGCGTAACTGGCGCATCTCCAGCGCAGCGCTGAGCGGCTTCTTCACGAACTGATCGACACCCTTCAAGACGGGATGATAGGCTCCGCCGCTGAAGCGAGGTCGCGCTTCGTAACAGAGTCCCAATGTAATGAAGGCCGGTTCTTCGAACTCCAGCGCGTAGGTCTCCTCGATGGCGTTGCCCAGATGGGCCAGCTCCTTGTACATACGAATAACCTCCAGCGCCTTCTCCCGCAGGTTGTGCGCCTTCTCCGTGTTAAGCGCGAGGATCTGATACGCCGCCGCAGCTTCCGGGACCACAATGGCGATGATGCTCTTGGCGCCCAATGTCCGCATCGCCGACAACCGATGATGGCCGTTCGGTGTCCAATATCGCGCCGTGCCTTCCTCCTTCTGTATCCGTACCGCAATGATGGGGTCGAGAAACCGGCCGAGCTTCCCGATCACAGCTTCGAGTTTGCGGACATGCGTGTCAGAGAGGTTGCGTTGATACGGCGTCGGCGCCACGAACTCGATCGGAAGCGCCGCCATGAGGAGCCAGCGTCCGCCATAGGGCTCACGGTAGATGGAGAGGACTTTCCCACCATCCTGCTCAATCGTCCGGTGAAGTTCCGCGACCTCAGCCAATGGCGCTGCCGACTGCAGTTCCGTGGCGGCCAGACCTGTCGAGGCTCCAGCCGGATTTCGGCGGCGCCGAGTGGTACCGAGGCTGCGAGATGCTTTGGACTTCTTCTCAGCCATAGCTGGATATGGTAGGAGAGTGAAATAATAAAAGATAGCCCTGACTGATGGGCGATCTGAATCGGGATGCCACCTACGGAAGGAGTCTCATACGTGCTTCGGATCGGCCATCGTGGCGCCGCCGGCTACGTGCCAGAAAACACGTTAATCTCCATTCAGAAAGCCATCTCTCTCGGCGTGGACTTTGCCGGGGTGGACATCCGTCACACCAGCGACGGTATGGTGGTGTTACTTCACGACACACGCGTTGATCGGACCACGAATGGGAAAGGGCTGTTGCTCAGATGTCGTTCGAAGAACCTGCGCCGTCTCAACGCAGGCAACGACGAACATATTCCCACTCTGGAGGAAGCATTAAGCCTGACAAACGGGAAATGCGGGCTGATGTGGAACTCCGGTTTGAGTCGGCCACCGCCGGGCTTGTTCAAACATTGCGCCAGGCCGGCCTGCGTATGTGTGTCTACACGGTGAATGACCGCGGCGATATCCAGCGGATGTACACAACTGGTGCGGACGGCACGTCTCCGACTTCCCTGACCGACTCTCGCGCATCGGGTGGGCTAACGCCAAAACGCAACCGCCTCATCAGGGCCATTGAGCGTCCGACGTCATCGTGAGCCATCCCCAAACACCTCGCCAGATCGGTTGGTTCACCGCGGTTTGTGTCCTCGTCAGCAATATCATCGGCGGAGGGATCTTTACGACGACCGGTTTTCTCGCGCGCGATCTTGGTGACCCGCTCATCATCATGTTGCTCTGGCTGATCGGCGCCCTCGTCGCCCTGGCGGGAGCGATGGCCTATGCGGAACTCGGCGCGGCCCTCCCGCAGGCCGGGGGAGACTACGTCTATCTCCGCGAAGCCTATGGGCCCGTAATGAGCTTTCTGAGTGGGTGGACCTCGTTCACCATCGGCTTCGGTGCGGCAATCGCGGCCTCGGCCACGAGCTTTGCGTTTTATGCGCTACGTGTCCTGCCATTGGCGGAGGAGGGGAACGTCGTTGCGAAAGCGCTGGCCCTGTTACTTTTGTGGAGCCTTACGGCAGTTCATGCGACAGGCGTGGGCGCCGGAAGCCGACTACAACGGCTGCTCACCACGACAAAGGTCCTGGCTATCGCAGGACTCATCCTTGGCGGGCTTATCGTAGGCAACGGGAGCTGGGCAAATCTGTCCGCGCGGGCCGCGTCGGTCCAGCCAAGTGCAGGCTCCACAGCAGTCTCATTCATCTTCGTGATGTACTGCTATCTCGGCTGGAACGTGGCCGGGTACATCGCCGGTGAGATCGCCGATCCGGCGAAGACCTTACCGCGCATCATGATCGGCGGCACGGCATTTGTGGCAGCCGTCTATCTCCTGCTCAACCTCGTGTACTTGTATGCGCTACCTGTCACCATTTTGGGCGAGCCGCCTCAATTGCCCGTCGCTGAGAAAGTGGCCGCGGCCTTATGGGGACCGACAGCGGCGCGCTGGCTTGCCGGCTTGCTCGCCGTGTCAATCGCAGGCGCCGTGAGCGCCATGGTGTGGGCTGGACCTCGCGTGTACTGGGCTATGGCGCGCGACGGCGTGTTCGCATCGTGGGTCGCCCCGCTCCATCCGCGCACCCATGTCCCGGTTCGTGCGATTCTGCTGCAAAGCGCGTGGGCGTCTCTGCTCATCCTCACGGGCACATTCGAGCAACTCGTCGTCTATACCGGCGTGGTCCTCGCGATCTTCACCGCACTCACAATCGGAGCCCTCTTCCGTCTCCGGCGACATGCTCCGCATCTCACGCGGCCCTATCTGGTGCCGCTTTATCCGTGGCTGCCCGGCTTACTCATCGCGGGAGCTCTGGGTCTGGCGCTCTACAGCATCATCCAGCGCCCGGTCGAATCCTCACTGGGTCTAGCCACGGTATTGGCCGGATTGCTGCCCTACTGGTGGTGGAAGAAACATCCAGAGGAAGGTGGTCGATAGACAAGGGATTGAGTGCCCGCGGCAGGTTGCCTGCAAGAACGGCTTAGGGTTTCAACTCGTGAGTGCTCGGTCGTGAAAGAGACGCCCGCCGTATTTACTTGAGAAGGTCAAGATCCTTGGCCCACCGTTTGGGGACATCGAAGGAACACCGGAGCTGGACAGCGATGTACTTTTGAACGAGACCTTCTGTATCCAGGGGACGATCCTCTTCGCGATAGACGGCCAACTCCATGTCGCGCCACCGTACCGCGATGCCGATAATCAAATCGAGTTCGGTCGGTTTGACCTTGTTACCGAGCTCTCGGTCGGTAAAGAAATTGGTATCCGCAT
>JBQTHT010000170.1:0-14710 GCA_052389595.1 Nitrospiraceae bacterium | reverse complement strand
CGATCCAAGGTGACTTCCGCAAAAGAGAAAATCGAAGCCTTGAATCTCGATGTCAAAGTCCTGACCTATGAAGATCGCTTGACCTCAAAGAATGCCCTGGATCTGATTCAGGGATTTGACGTAGTGATCGATGGGGTCGACAATTTCCCCGGTAAGTTTTTGATTAATGACGCGTGTTATTTCGCCGGCAAGCCGCTCGTGCATGGCGCCATCCTTCGGTTCGAAGGTCGAGTCACGACGATCATTCCGAACAAATCCGCCTGTTATCGATGCGTGTTCAAGAATCCCCCTCCACCCGGCTTGGTAGCCAGTTGTCAGGAAGCGGGGGTGATCGGCGTGCTGGCCGGCGTCATCGGCACATTGCAAGCTACTGAGGCGCTCAAGATCGTGCTCGGAATCGGACGGCTCTTGACGGACCGCCTGTTGGATTTTGACGCCAGACGAACCATATTTCGCGAAATCAAGACGAAACGGAATCCCAGCTGTCTGCTCTGCGGCGACCACCCCACCATCACCGAACTGTTCGATCACGAACCGGAAGTGTGCGAAGTGAAAACGACAGCAGTCAGCGAACAACAGTCAGCGGTCAGCCGGAGTTGAGAGTTGAGGCTGGTAGCTCTATAGGTGCTTCGATGACGAAGATGAAAGCGTTGGTTTGCAGGGAATGCGGAAAAGAATATCCGACCAAGGCCATCCACGTCTGTGAAATGTGTTTCGGCCCTCTCGAGGTCAAGTATAACTATGACGAGATCCGAAAAACCATCAGCCGCAAGACAATTGAGCAGGGTCCGGCCAGCATGTGGCGGTACATGGACCTATTGCCGGTGGAAGGTCCTGCCGTCATCGGCCCGCATGCCGGATTGACTCCGATGGTTCGAGCCAAGAATTTAGGAGCGTACCTAGGATTGGATGAGCTCTATATTAAAAACGATACGGTGAACCACCCCACCCTGTCGTTCAAAGATCGTGTCGTCGCCGTGGCTCTGACCCGGGCCAGAGAGTTGGGATTTGAGACTGTCGCTTGCGCATCGACCGGCAATTTGGCGAACTCGGTCGCCGCCCATGCCGCAGCCGCCGGAATGCGCTGCTATGTCTTCATTCCTGGTGACCTGGAAGCCGCGAAGGTGTTGGGAAATCTCATTTACAAGCCGAACGTGGTTGAGGTCGAGGGAAATTATGACGACGTGAATCGGTTGTGCAGCGAGGTCGCGGCCGAACATGGTTGGGCGTTCGTCAACATCAACATTCGTCCGTATTATGCCGAGGGGTCGAAAACCCTGGCCTTCGAGACGGTCGAACAACTCGGCTGGCGAACACCGGATCAAGTTGTCATCCCGATGGCATCCGGATCTCTGCTGACCAAGATCTGGAAAGGGCTCAATGAAATGCACGCGCTCGGCCTCGTCGATACCGTCCGCACGATGATCAACGGTGCTCAAGCTGAGGGCTGTTCTCCCATTTCAGCGGCGTACAAAGATAAGCGCGATTTCTTCAAGCCGGTCAAACCGAAGACCATCGCCAAGTCTCTGGCAATCGGAAACCCTGCCGACGGCTATTACGCTCTCAAGGCGACAGCCGAGAGTCGCGGCGCAATGGATATGGTCTCCGACGAGGAAATCGTCGAGAGCATCAAGCTCTTGGCTCAGACGGAGGGCATCTTTGCCGAGACTGCAGGAGGCGTGACGATCGGCGTCCTTCGAAAGTTAGTCAAGCAAGGGATGATTAAAAAGACCGACGTCACCGTAGCGTACATCACAGGCAATGGTTTGAAAACGCAGGAAGCCGTGATCGACGCCGTAGGCCGGCCGGTCCGCATTCAGCCCAGTCTGATGAGTTTCGAGAAGACCTTCAAGTTAGGTAAGAACGGTGGCGGTGACGCATGATTAAGGTTCGCATCCCGACGCCGCTGCGACCTTTGACCAAGGGGCAAGGCGAGGTCCAATCCAACGCCACCAACATCGTGGAGATGATCGACACGCTCGACACGGCGCATCCAGGCTTGAAAGGCCGTTTGTGCGACGACAAAGGCGAACTCCGGCGGTTCGTCAACATTTACGTGAACGAGGAAGACATTCGGTTCCTGAAAGGCAAGGAGACGTCGCTCAAAGACGGCGACGAAGTGTCCATTGTTCCGGCCATCGCGGGAGGCTGATTATGGCGAGCTTGAGGTTTCACATTCGGTTTCCCGAAGAAAAGATCAAGGAACCGGTCATTTACCAAATCGGCCACGAATATCAAGTGGTCACCAACGTCCGTCGAGCCGACGTGCGAGAAACTACCGGATGGATGGACGTAGAGCTCACCGGAGAGACGGCTGAGATCGAGCGCGCCGTGACAGGGCTCAGGAAAAAGGGCGTAGTTGTTGATCCGATCGAATTGAATGTTGTGGAATGAACTATGTGAAGCGTAGCTCGTGAAGGGAATCTCGTTTGGATTTTCGCTTCACGCTTCACGAACAACCAGCGATGCGTAAGAATGGAATTCACCGACCAACAGATCGCGCGGTATAGTCGCCATATCATCCTGAGTGATGTCGGCGGCAAAGGACAGAAAAAACTGTCCCAAGCGAAAGTCCTGGTCATCGGAGCCGGTGGTCTGGGTTCACCGGCGGCGCTCTATCTAGCAGCGGCCGGCATCGGCATCATCGGACTCGTTGATAACGATGTCGTGGACCTGTCGAATCTTCAGCGCCAAATCCTGCATTCCACCGCCACCGTCGGGAAGCCGAAAGTTGAGTCCGGACGCGCCACCCTCGCGGCGTTGAATCCGGACATCACCGTCAAGACCTATCAGCAGAATGTGGATGCCGACAACATCATGGGATTGTTGTCCGAGTACGACATTATTCTCGATGGATCGGACAATTTTCCGACTCGCTTCCTCGTCAACGATGCGTGTTTCTTCGCAAAAAAGACCCTGATTTCGGGCAGTATGTTCCGATTTGAGGGACAATTGACCACGATCAAGCCGCATCAGGGTTATCCTTGCTATCGCTGCTTATATCCTGAGCCACCCCCGGCCGGATTGGTGCCGAATTGTCAGGAAGCCGGCGTCCTCGGCGTGCTCGCCGGAACGATCGGTGTTCTGCAGGCGTCGGAAGCGATCAAAGAAATCCTTGAAATCGGCGAGACGTTGGCCGACCGCCTGCTCATCTATGATGCATTGGAAATGCAATTCCGCAAAGTGTCCCGCCCGAAAGATCCGCAGTGTCCACTCTGCGGTGCCAGGCCGACTATCACCAATCTGAGCGGGAACTACGCCGTCTCTTGCAGCATCTGATCGTGCCGGACCTGACGATCCCTCAACAGATTCTCGACGAGATCGTTTCGCATGCGCGAGAGTTGGCGCCCTACGAATGTTGCGGGCTTCTGGCAGGCAAGGAGAAAACCGTCACCCACCTCTACCGCATTAGGAACGTTGTCGCACTAGAGGGCGCGGGACAGCTTGCGCATTTCGATCAAGCGAAGATGGCCCACCTGGAACGGCTTTCTTCTCAAGAGCGAGCGGAGATTGCGTTCGTCATGGATTCCCAGGACCTGGCCATGGCGCAGAAAGATATGCGAAAACAAGGGTTGGAACTTCACGTCGTGTATCACTCCCACCCGAACGATCCTGCACGTCCCTCTGTCACCGATATCAAGATCGCGAGCGACTACGAACAGTATTGGGGGAAAATCAACCTAGCGGTCCCCGCCTATTTACTGGTATCCTTGCAAAACGCGCCAACGCCCGACATTCGTACCTATTGGATTAGACAGGGTATCGTCACTCCGGCTGAGATTTGCATCCGCTGATCTTCTGTCTCCGTTCTTTCGCTGCCCTTCACCAAAAAACCCAGTTTCCTTCGAGAAACGAGGGTGGCATAATGGCGCTCATATTGGACCTCCACCACAGGGAGCATCATCATGCGATTCATTCGGCTTTTTTCCTACTGTGCCCTCCTTACCACCCTGTTCTTCCTACAGGCAACCGGCCATTCTCTTGCTGAAGAGAAGAGCTTTTATAGTCCTGTCATTTCCATTGATAAGGACAAGAACCTCATCATCATTTCCAACAGCGGGGCGGTGTTCGGCATTGAGGTCAGTGAAGCGGCTAAGCCGCATCTGGATAAATTGCCGACGGGCACGCTGGCGGATTTTGTCGTGGAGATGCGGCCCGACCAGCCGCCCTTGCTCAAAACTTGGAAGGTGCCTGCCGGGGAAACGCCCTGCAAACACTTTGATGGAAAGACCTGCCAATGACGTCCGCACAGTCCTGGAGCCGGGCCCGGTTCACGTCCAGACCCATGAGCGATCCGAGAGCGGAAACTGCCGAACTTTTCAACATCCTCACTCCGAACTGCCCAGCATATCGTCGATAAGCGGCCGGTTAATATCCGTGCACCCGGGACAAATCGTATCAAACAGCAGTTCATGATCGGCCACGTAATTCTTCTCGTTCACCAGCTTGTCCGCGATCACATGGTCGTAGCAAGTATTGCACAGCATCATGAATCCCCGCATCACCGAGACCGTCTTTCGCCCGCTACTGCCCGACATACTGACTCACCTTCTATACTGAGCCCTTGTGTTGAGCGACCCAGAAGTCTTCCGTCTCTAATTCAATTCCGCATCGAGGACACTCATACGGTTTGTCCGGCGGAGGAATCGTCAATTCACCCTCGTCGAAGCGTCCCTGACAGACATGATAAAAATGGCCGCGGGCATCCTCTGAATCGAGGGGATCGTTTTCATAGACAAGAACCACGTGATGCTCCTCTTCAAGCAAGACAAAGTATAGCGAGGCGTCGCCCAATTTGGCAATGTGCCGACTGCTGATCTTCCGCGCTGAGGCTTTGAGCGATTAGGAGAGCGACGCTGGCGGCCGTTTTTGACCTGCGGCTAAATTTGAAACTGAGCCTCGTATAGCGTGGTATACACACCCCCCAGCCGTAACAGCTCGCTGTGGGCTCCCTCTTCAACTATTCGCCCGCGGTCGAGCACGATGATGCGATCCACATCGTGCAGCGTCGAGAGCCGATGGGCGATAATGAAAGTGGTTCGTCCTTTCATCAGTGCATTAAGCGCCTCTCGAATCTTGACCTCTGTTTCCGTATCGATGTTTGAGGTGGCTTCGTCAAAGATCACGATCGGTGGATCTTTCAGCAAGACCCGTGCGATGGACACGCGTTGTTTTTGACCGACCGAGAGCTTCACCCCGCGTTCACCCACCCATGTCTCATAGCCTTCCGGTAAATCAACAATGAACTCATGGGCGCGAGCCGCTTGGGCCGCCGCTTCGATCTTAGCTTGATCCGCCGACAGATCGCCGTAGGCCAAATTGTCGCGAATCGTTCCGTTGAAGAGAAACGGCTCCTGCTGCACGAATCCAATTTGGCTTCGCACAAATGCCAGCGGCATCATCCGTATGGCATACCCATCGATGGAGATCGCACCTTCTTCTACATCATACAAGCGCAGAAGCAGCTTCAAAAGCGTGCTTTTCCCCGCTCCGCTTGGCCCCACCAATGCGACACATTCACCAGGCTTCACGACCAGATCGATGCCGGCCAACACCGGCACATCGGCACGATATCGAAATGCAACCCGCTCATACCGAACTTCTCCTCTGAGTCGCGTCGCCGGCAAGACCGCATCTGCCCGATCCTGTACATCGGGGACGCTATCCAACACTTCAAACACTCGATCGCCGGCGGCGAGGGCATGCTGCAACATATGGTTTACAGAGTGAATCTGGTTGATGGGGACATAGAACAGCGCCAGGTACGACAGGAACATGACGAGTTCTCCGACCGTCAGGGTCCCGCGAAGCACTTCGCCCGTGCCGAACCAGAGAATCAGCACGGTTCCGACGCTCCCGACGAACATCATCGAGGGAGAATACACGGACCACAGCAACATCGCCGTGATATTACTGCGGCTATACTGCTGACTGAGCGCATCGAAGCGAGCACGCTCACGGGTCTGTCGGTTGAAACCGATCGTCTCTCTGATCCCCGAGAGCGCATCCTGCAAATACGCGTTCAAGTCCGCGGCTCCCCTTCTGATGTGGTGATAATAGGAATGGACTCGCTTGGTGAACTGTGTCGCGCAGAGAGTCAAAATGGGGATCGGCGCCAGGGACAAAAGCGCCAGCTTCCAGTTCAGCACGAAGAGCATCGCCGTGATGCCGATCAGAGTCAGCGATGCCGTCAGGAGCCCTTCGAGTCCATCGACAAAAATACGTTCCACATGCTCCGTGTCGATCGTCACCCTCGACATGAACTCGCCGGTGGACCGGTTTTCAAAATAATTCACCGACATGCGCTGCAGCGCGCCAAAGACTTGCGACCGCAGATCGTGCACGACCCGTTGCTCCAAAATGTTGTTAAACCGAATGCGGAGGGACCCCGATAGATTCCGGAGCCCGTAGGCGAGCACCAAGCCGGTCAGCACCAGCGGCAAGAGATGAGGCCTGCTGCCACCGATGACATCGTCAATGACGACTTTGATCAACCATGGGGGGATAAGTTCCAGCGCCGTGTTGAGCGCCGCGCACACGAGTGTGAGGATGGCAAAGGTCTTATAGGGCCGGATGTACTGTACGACTCGAAGGAGTGACTTCACAGAGAATTTTAAGTTCTGAGGCAGGAATGTTGAGTGACAACGTAGACCTCAACACTCATGACTAAATGACGGCGGCGTGTTCTTTCCGCCAGTATTGATCGAATTCTTCCATCTGAGACAACGTGGACATGTCGGTCATGCGGTCCAAGAATACCTTTCCGATCAGGTGATCCATCTCATGCTGGATACACACCGCATAGAGACCGAACGCTTCGAAATCCAAGGGGGAGCCATATCGATCCTGCGCTTTTACCCGCACCATTGAAGGACGCGGCACCTTTCCCCTCAGCCCATCGACACTGAGGCATCCTTCCCAATTTTCAACCTGATTGGGCCCGTAATAGACAATGGTGGGATTGATCAAGACGGTCTGTGGGAATCCACCGTCTCCCTTATACTCCATCACCACGACTTGCCGGGATTCAGACACCTGAGGAGCAGCCAGGCCGATGCCCTCCTCCTCGTGCATCGTCTCCAACATGTCATCGATCAACTGCTGGAAGTCAGCTTGTTTGATCTCCTGAATGTCCACCGGCAATGCCGGCTTCCGCAGGACCGGATTTCCCAACTTGGCAATCTTTAGTAAGGCCATCACCCTGCCTCAGACCAAAACCTTTTCCATCGCACATCCAGGATTGTATAACACAGCAGTCTTTGGCGCCGCAATACAGCCGGGCCCGTTCCAAGGTTAACCCTGCTGTCTGGAACGCTGCCGTGGCTTGGGCTCAGGGAGCTCGAAGGAATCTTTGCTCATGGCCCACCAGTCGATCCATTCCTGGGACCATTCCTGTCGTTCTTGCTTGGTCGAGGCCTCCCAGTCGTGCATGTCGCTCTCATGGCGCGTGAGCATCCAGAGCGATTGAATGGCGGAGATCGCCACGAATCGCTCCTCGTCTGCGATCAAGTCGATGAGCACAGGCACGACGGCCTTCTGACGAACGTACCGGCTTTCAAATGCGGCGATCCTGCGGATGGAAGAGTTGGAATCCTTCGCCATCACTTCAATGGCGGTCGGAGTCAGAGAAGGATCGAGCCGAATCGAAACCCGCAACGCATGTTCCCGAATCCGCGGCATTTCGTTGGACTCCTTGGCAGTCTGAATCAGAGCCGGTACCGCAGAGGCCGCTTTCAGCATAGACAGTGTTTCGATGGCGTTATATCTGACCCGAGGGCTCTGCATCGTTAAGGCCTTCGTCAAGACAGGCGTCACCGATTCGCCCAGATGCACGAACTCTCCCATGGCCCAAAATTCCTGCTTGCCTTCCAGCAAGGGCAGTAACGCCTCGGCACGTTTGAGTTCTTCCGGAGTGAGCGGTTTGGTATTGGGCGGAACGGAGATATCCGGAACCGACTCGGATTGCGGCGGAGCTTCGTAGGGAATCTGAACTGGAACGATGGCCTCAGGCCTCGGTGCTGCAAAGGCCATCCCTCCAGCGACCGCACTCATCAGGGCAAGCCAGAGAATCATGAGCAAATGTTTCCACGCGCTGTACATTCTAGTCCCCTCCTTCAAGATACACCCATATCATGACGAAAGACACCGGGTTTCAAAGTTAATTCTGATCACGTCGCTTATGGACGATTTCATACAGAACCGGCAGCACGAGCAGAATGAGGACTGCGGCAGTCAGCATCCCTCCCACTACCACACGAGCCAAGGGCTTTTGCGCTTGAGAGCCGATCCCCGTCGCAAGCGCCGCGGGCAACAATCCAATGGCCGCCGCCAATGTCGCCATTAAAATCGGCCGCATTTGAACATCCGCCCCTTTTACAATCGCCTCTCTCAAAGGGAGTCCCGCCTGCCGAAAGTCCTCGATTCTGGAAATGAGTAACACCCCTCCCAGGATCGCCACTCCGAGTGTAGAAATGACGCCGACGGCGGCCGAAATACTGAAATGCGTGTTCGTGGCGACCAACGACAGCACGCCGCCTATCAATGCAAACGGCACGGCGACGAGAATCAGGAGCGCATTGACCATCGACCCGAATGCCGTATAGAGCAAGAACAGAATGATCACCATGCTGATGGGCACGATGACCGTCAGTCTTTTTTGTTCATCCTTCAGTTGGTCATACTGACCCGCCCATTCCATACGATAGCGTTCCGGAAGGTCGACCGCCTTGGCCAAGCGGATCTGGGCCTCCTGCACCGTGCTGGCCAAGTCGCGGTCGCGCACGCTGAATTTGATCGGGATGTACCGCTGATTGTTTTCCCGATAGATAATAAACGCTCCCGTCTGAGTCGAGATGTTCGCCAATTGTTTCAGTGGAAGGCGCGCGCCGTCAGGGGTACTCACAAGAATATTCCCGATCGACTCGACGTCCTGCCGAAATTCCGGGAGGAACCGGACGACTAAATCAAACAGCTTTTCACCTTCATAGACTTGCGTGACGGCTTGGCCGCCTACAGCGGCCTGCACGACCGCGTTCACATCGGAAACCTGCAGTCCATAGCGAGCGCTCGTTTCTCGATCGACCGAAATGAGCAGGTTCGGTTGACCCATGAGACGGAAAATACCCAGATCCTTGACTCCATGCACTCCCCTCATCACCTTCTCAATTTCAACAGCCTTCGCCTCCATGACTTTGAGGTCCCGTCCGAACAACTTAATCGAATTCTCCCCCTTCACTCCCGACATGGCTTCTTCCACATTATCCTGGATCACTTGAGAGAAATTAAAGATGATGCCGGGAATCGCTTTGAGGCGAGCTTCGATCTCCTCAATCAACTGCTCCTTCGACAGACCCGTCCGCCATTCTTTCTGCGGTTTGAGATTGGCAAGAAACTCGGCATTAAAGAAGCTGGTGGGATCGGTGCCGTCGTCCGGTCTCCCCAATTGAGATGCGATGGTGATCACCTCGGGGGATTGTCGAAAGATGCCGCGGATATCGCTCGTCAGCTTTGCAGCCTGTTCGAAGGAAATATCTACCGGCATCGTCGCACGAACCCACAAGTTTCCTTCCTCTAATGCCGGCATAAATTCTCCGCCCAAGAATTGCAAGGCGACCAAGGCCATGATGAAAAGCGCCAGGACGAGACCAACCACGACAATTTTGCGATCCAGCGCCCACCCCAGCGTGGTGGCATAGACCCGCCGCGCCATCCGAACCACAGCCGTGTCTTCTTCCTTGATCGGTCCGGTCAACAACAACGAGCAAAGAACCGGCGCCAACGTAAACGCCATGAGCAACGCTCCGAACAGCGCGAATCCATACGTGATGGACATCGGCGCAAAAATCTTCCCTGGAACTCCCGTCATCGTGAACAATGGAATGAAGGCGACCACAATAATTGCGGTTGAATAGAAGATCGGTTGGCCGACTTGGCGAGCCGCCCGAACGATTTGCTGCGGCTGCGTCAAGCCGGGCCCTCGATGATGAGCCAAGTGGAAGAAGATACTCTCCACCATAATAAGCGTCGCATCGACGATGATGCCGAAATCGATGGAGCCGAGAGAGATCAGGTTCGCCGATTGCCCGATCAAGACCATCATGGTGAAAGTAAACAGTAACGACAGCGGGATCGTCAGGGTGACGATCACGGCCGCTCGGAAATGCCCCAGAAATACGTAGAGGATTACAAACACGAGTGCGACGCCGCTGAGGAGAATATCCGTGACCGTTTCCACTGTGGTGTGGATCAGTGCGGTCCGATCATAAAACGTTTTGACCTGCACGCCTTCGGGCAACTTCCAAGTATTGAGTTCCCCCACCCGGGCCCGCACTTGATCCAGCACAGGCAAAGCCTTGTAGCCGCGCTGGAGCAACACCACTCCCTCCACGACATCATCCCGATCGTCGATGCCGACCTTACCCAACCGGACCCGGTGACCGACGGCCACTTTCCCGAGCGTTTTCACGAAGATCGGCGTCCCTTCTTTCTCCGCCACCATGACGTTCTCGATATCTTCCAAGTTGTTCACGAGCCCGAGCCCGCGAATGTTGTAGTTTTGTGAACCTACCGTCAGATAGTTTCCTCCAACATTGGCGTTGCTGTTGGTCAGAGCCGTCATCACCTGGGACAGGCTGACTCCGTAGCTGATGAGCTTCCCCGGATCGATGTCGACATGATATTCCTTCGTGGTGCCGCCGAACGCCGTGACATCAATCACGCCCGGCACCCGACGAAACTCTCTGCGCACTTGCCAGTCCTGAATCGTTTTCAGTTCGGTCAGGCCCACGCCTTCGCCCGCCAATTCATATCGATAAATCTCGGCAATCGCCCACCACGGGGAGAGGGTCGGTTGGGCGCCGGGTGGGAGGTGCACCATCGCAAGACGATTCAGCACCTCTTGTCGATCAAAAAAATATTCCGTGCCGAAATTGAAATAGACTTTGATGTCGCTCAGGCCGAAAATGGACAGCGAACGGATGTCGGTCAGGCCGGGCATCCCGTTGAGCGCGACTTCGATGGGAATGGTGATCTGACGTTCGATTTCTTCGGCCGACCACCCGGGATATTGGGTGATCAGTTCGATCATCGGGGGGGAGGGATCAGGATAGGCGACGATATCCAATAGATGGAAGGCGTACAGGCCGCCGAACAGCAGCATGAAACCCAGCGCACAGAGGAGAACCCGTTGGACGAGGGAGATTTCAACGATTCGCGTGATCATCGTCGAGGGCGGACGCTGTCAATGAGTCAAACGCTTAGGAAGCATCAGACTCAACCTTTGACTTCTTGTCCCTTAATGAGCACGGCTCCCTTGACGACAATACGCTGGCCAGGAGACAGCCCTTCCACGACCCTGACTTGATCGAGGGACAACCTGGCGACTTTGACTTCCCGTTTAATAAAGTGGTCAGAACCCTCTACAACATAGACATAATTCTTACCGTCCGCTTCCAAGACTGCCTCCTTGGGAATGACGAGAAATGGGGTCGCGTCCCCGACGTCGAGATGCAACCGAGCGAACATTTCCGGTTTCATCTTCCGGGCTTCATTGTTGACCCATGCTCGAACTTTGATGGTCCTGGTGGTCGGATCGACCACATCTCCCACCGCAGCCACGACAGCCGGGAAATCCACTTCCGGATAGGCCTCCACATTGACCCGAGCGACCTGACCGACCTTCACCAGCGCCAGGTCTCGTTCGTACAGGTCTGCAACGACCTGCAACGTGTCCAAGTCCGCCACTGTGAAGAGGACCTGTGAAGGATCTCCACCCACGGATTGACCAGGAGTTACGGCCCGCTCGACCACCGTTCCAGCCAGAGAACTCTTCATTTCAAACCGAGAGGTGATCTTTTGCTTAGCCAACGGTTTCTCCAGTTCAGCTCCAGGAACTCTCAAAGAGAGCAACCGTTCCTTGGCACGCCGAAATTCTGCGCGAGCCTTGATCAGATCATTTTCGGATTGCTTGAGGTCCTTGAGCGGAAGCGCTCGATTCTCATAGAGATCCTTGGCCAGTTCATAGGCGCGGGTCGCGTAGGTCAAGTCGGAATCTTCCTTGACGAACTCGGAATAGGCCTGCGCGATATCGGGGCTGTCGACGATCAGCAGCACGTCCCCGGCCTTGACTCGATCCCCAAGATGGACCCGCACCTCCATCACTCGTCCCTGGAGCGGAGACGAGATCTTGGAATAACGGTCTTCGCCGTAGGCCACCTTCCCAGCCAGGGTCAAGGCAGGTTTGACCGTACTGTAATCGACCACGGCTGTTTCCACACGACTGTGGGATTCGTTGTTAGAACTGGAAGCGGCCCTGATCGGAGGCGTCGCGGCATTAGAGTGGGCGGGTTGCTCACCACGCCCGCATCCTCCGATCAGCGCCGACAGGAGCGCCAGCGCGAGGCCTGTATTCCACGGTCTCATGCTGCGATCTCCCGTCCCACCGCGCTCTCGAGCTGAAATACATTGTGTTGATAGTTGAACAGCGCCTCGATATAGTTCTGCTGAATCGTCCGCGAGGTGCGCGCCGCGTCCAGCAAGTCGAGAATAGTCGCGCCGCCTTTTTCATACGCGCGTTCCACAATGGTAAACGTTGAACGAGCGTCTTCCAAGATTCCACCCAAGTAGGCCTCGACCAAGCGCCGGCTCTGAACGAGATTTCGATAGGCTACATCGACCTGATTCTCCGCCTGATTGATCGTCCTCGCCAAATCCGCTTCAGCAGTCTGAGCCGCGACTTCGGCTTGAAGAATGCCGCCTTGATTACGATTAAACAATGGAAGCGGCACCCCGAAATTCAGGATCGTCATTTGTTGGTTGTCCGGACCTCGAGGACCCTGCACTGAATAGCCGGCGCCGATCGTGATGTCCGGATACTGATAGGCCTTCGCCAGTTTGAGGTCGGCTTCCCGCTGAGATCGCGCTAAGCGTTTCGCGCGAATGTCCGGCCTCACATCCACGACGACATTCCTGAGTTTACCGATATCGGGATCCACGCGGTGGTAATCAAGCTCCGTCGTCAATTCAAGCTGAGTGGCCGGTGAGAGCCTGAGCAATTGGCGCAAATCCGCGCGGGCCGAATCTGCGTCCTGAATGGCCTGGATGACTTGGGATTGAAAATCCACGACTTGAAGACGGATACGGATTAAATCCACCTCGGCAATATAGCCCTTCTTAAAGCGGATGGAATTCACGTCGAGAATGCGCGAAAAGCGATCGCGATTCTCCTCCGCCAACGTCAACCGACGTTGAGCCAACTGCACGCGGTAATACGTGTCCTTCACGGTAAAGTTGAGCTGCCGCACGGCGTCTTCGAAGTTGGCCTCGGCCGATTGGGTCCCGAATCCCGCGCTTTCGATACGATAGCCGCGCTTTCCGGCCAGTTCGAACAGTTGCTGAACTTGCGTCTGAATCTCACTGCTCTTTGCCGGCGTATTCCCTTGAGTGAAGGAGCCCTGTGTTCCGACCGACAACAACGGGTTGGGAAACAACCGCGCCGTGATCTGTTGACCCCGACTGTAATCGATGCCGAATCGAGCTACGATGAGATCCAAATTTTGCCGTAAGAAGAGCGCCAGGGCTTCATCGAGACTGACGCGGACCAGCGCGGGAACGGTGGCATCCACCTTGCCGAGTTCCTGCGCCGACACCATCCACGGAGAGGCGAGAAAAAATGTAATAAAAAACCCGACTGCGAGCGCGGGTATGATCAGTGCCGCTGAATGGCGACTTCGATAGATGGTCAAAGAGCACCACACAAGACAGAGAAGCTTAAAGGCATCACCATACTATGACACATTGAGAGCGTGTTGTGATGCTTCTCTCCATATAAATACCCCATTATACTGATTTCTCAAGCTTTTTTGTACAAGCAAGTTTTCCCGCTTCAGTCAGGACATCTTCAGTTCCGTCCAAGCCCGGTCGTACAGTCGAATAGCATTTCCAATGTCCATCATCCATTCCAGCCTCGGGAACAAGCTGTCCGGTGGGTAAACGGCAGGGTTCTCCCTGGTCTGAGTGCGAATCAAGGATTGCGCCCTGCGGCTTGATGAGGCAAACAACAATCGGTCCGACGTGCGAGCCGCCACCTCAGGGTCAAGCAAGAAGTTAATGAATCGCACGGCGAGGTCCTTGTTCCTCGATGATTTGAGCACCACCAGACAATCCGACCATATCGTACCTCCTTCCTTCGGTACGACGTACCTGATCGATGGACGCTCTTTCATGGCGCGAGCGACAGGGCCTCCCCAACCATGGGCAAGCACGACCTCGCCCGATGCCAGAAGCTGGTCATAGTGCTCACTCGTATAGGTCTTGACCAACGGTTTTTGCCGAATCAACCGCTCTTTCGCCAAATCAATAACGGCTGGATTCGTGCTATTGAGCGAGTGTCCCATCGACCGCAGCACAGCGCCAAACACTTCCCGTTGATCGTTCAGCATGCTGATCTTACCCTTATACTTCGTATCCCACAGGATCGACCAACTGTCAGGGGGCACCGGGATGATATTCGAGTCGTAACCGATACCGACGGTTCCCCATAGGTAGGATACGGAATACCGATTTTCCGAATCAAACGGCAGATGCTGAAGGTGGTCTGCGATATAAGCTGCATTCGGAATGAGAGCGAGGTCGAGATCCGCAAGAAGCTCCAACCGACGCATGATCCCGACCATGAAGTCCGAGGGCACAACGACATCATAGCCGGTAGCCC
>JBQTHT010000169.1:0-6401 GCA_052389595.1 Nitrospiraceae bacterium | reverse complement strand
TCAAACGGCTTATAGGCTGTCACCATGGCGTCCTCCTTTTTTTTAATTCATGCAACCGGTCTCAACGACAGTTACAAGATAAGGCTGCATTGGACTTAGTCAAGAGGAGTCCCCGCCTAGGCATGCGCCTCCACGGTGGGGACGATGACGATGTCTCCATCCTTCACATCGACGATCGCCGCATCTCCATCCCGCAATTCACCTTTAATTAAGAGCCGAGCCATGGGAGTCTCGATTTCTTGTTGAATGAGGCGCTTCAATGGACGCGCGCCGTAAATGGGATCGTAACCGCGTTTCGCCAAACTCGCCAAGGCCGCCGGTGTCAGGGTGAGATGAATGCGACGTTCCACCAATCGTTTCCGCAATCGTTCTAACTGAATCTCAACGATCTTCACCAGTTGTTCCTCCTGTAGCGGATGAAAGACGACGGTTTCATCCACTCGATTCAAGAACTCCGGCCGGAAGTGTCCGCGCAGTTCGCCCATGACCATCGAACGCATCTGTTCATACGGCACTCGAGCCTGTTGCGATTCAAGAATGCGCTGGCTGCCGATATTTGAGGTCATGATCAGGACGGTATTCTTGAAGTCCACTGTACGGCCTTGAGAATCGGTCAACCGGCCGTCGTCCAACATTTGCAAGAGGATGTTGAACACGTCTGCATGGGCTTTTTCGATCTCATCAAAAAGGATCACCGAGTAGGGATGACGGCGCACCGCCTCGGTTAGTTGACCGCCCTCCTCATACCCGACATAACCGGGAGGAGCGCCGATGAGTCGTGCCACGGTGTGTTTTTCCATGTATTCCGACATATCGATACGGATCAGATTCGCCTCGTCATCGAACAATGTCGCCGCCAGCGTTCGCGCCAACTCGGTCTTTCCGACTCCGGTTGGACCGAGGAACAGGAACGAGCCGATCGGGCGATTCGGATCCTTAATGCCGGACCGAGCCCGAAGCACGGCATCCGCCACTGCCTGGACCGCTTCATCCTGCCCCACCACGCGTTGGTGCAGCAGCTCTCCCAACCGTAAGAGTTTCTCCATTTCACCTTCCATCAGGCGGCTGACCGGAATACCGGTCCACCGGCTGACCACCGCGGCGATGTCGTCTTCGTCTACCTCTTCCTTCAAGAGGCGGTTCTCGCCCTGTTTTTGGACCAACTGCCGCTGCTCTTGTTCCAATTCGCGTTCGAGGCGAGGAAGTTCCCCATACCGCAGTTCCGCGACGCGATTCAGATCGTACGCCCGTTCGGCTCGCTCCATCTGCTGCTTGACGTTCTCGATCTGTTGTCGGATCGTGCGCAACTTGCCCACCGAAGCTTTCTCCGATTCCCAGTGCGCTTTCAACGCATGGAGAGTACGGTTTTTCTCCTTCAGCTCATCCTCCAGCGCCTGAAGTCTGGCTTTGCTGGCGGGATCCTGCTCTTTACGCAGTGCTTCCCGCTCGATCTCAAGCTGCATGACCTTTCGTAAGACCTCATCCAGTTCGGCAGGGAGACTATCGATTTCCGTGCGCAGCCTCGCCGCGGCCTCGTCGATCAAATCGATGGCCTTATCAGGCAAAAACCGATCCGCAATGTAGCGATGGGACAGCTTGGCGGCGGCCACCAGCGCGGCGTCCTTGATTCTGACACCATGATGCACTTCGTAGCGTTCGTTCAAACCTCTCAAAATAGAGATCGTATCTTCCACGGTAGGTTGATCCACCAAAACGGTTTGAAAGCGCCGTTCCAATGCCGCATCCTTTTCAATGTGTTTGCGATATTCATCGAGCGTGGTGGCCCCGATCAGATGGAGTTCCCCCCTCGCGAGCATAGGCTTCAACAGATTTGCGGCATCCATCGCTCCTTCGGCCGCTCCGGCGCCGACCACCGTATGTAATTCATCAATGAATAAGAGGATCTGTCCCTGCGCCGCTTGAATTTCCTTGAGCACCGCTTTCAACCGCTCCTCGAATTCACCACGGAATTTCGCGCCCGCCACAAGGGCGCCCATATCCAGCACGATGAGCCGTTTCTGTTTCAATCCCTCGGGCACATCGCCCTTGACAATCCGTTGGGCTAACCCTTCCACGATCGCCGTTTTCCCAACCCCCGGTTCTCCGATCAAGACCGGATTGTTCTTGGTGCGGCGAGAGAGGATTTGAACGACACGGCGGATCTCTTCGTCGCGACCGATGACCGGATCGAGCTTACCTTGAGCGGCAAGCCTGGTGAGGTCGCGGCCGTACTTCTCCAGCGATTGATATGTCCCTTCGGGATCTTGGCTGGTCACGCGTTGATGACCTCTCACATTCTGGAGCGCCGATAAGAGACGGTCGCGCGTCACGCCAAGACGCTTCAGCACGCCTCCTTCCTCGGCCATGGCCAGCAGCACATGCTCGACGCTGAGATATTCGTCCTTCAGCGCCTTCATCTCGTCCTCACCTCGTGCGAGGAGACGCGCCAAGCGAGGGGTCACATGCAGCTGCCCTGGAGCAGCCCCGGCGCCTTGCACTTGGGGCGCCTTCGCAAGAACCTGTTCCGCGGTGTTTCGCAGTGAGGATGCAGACACACCGGACTGTTCCAGGAGAGGTGTTGCAATGCCGCCCTCCTGCTCCAAAAGGGCCATGAGCAGATGTTCCACATCAATGCCTTGGTGGCTGCGCCTAGTCGTCTGGGCGGACGCAGCTTGCAGCGCCTCCTGCAGTTTTATGGTCATTCGATTCATGTCCATGATAGGGGTGTCCTCCCCGGCAATGCGCCGTACGTATCGACAATAATCATGTTCTCGGTGGAGTCAATGCACTAGAAACCGATGGGTTGTCGGCTTTAGCGATTTGAGTCCACACAAGAACCTGTGCCTGCAGGTGGGTATCTGGTGTTGTCACCTTGACCCGACGCAACCATCCATTCTATTGTCGGACCACCAGCGCTTTCGTTCAAGTGTCCAGCAAGCCGGCGCCTTATTCATGAATCCGGGTGGATCCTCTCTGATTCATCATGGGAGTAGCATATTCATCGTGACCGCTCTCTTGTTTGCGACGCTTCGTCTTTATCGCGACGCTTTTCGAGCGACCATGCGGTCTTTCCTGCGTAGCTGGATGACGGTGATCGCCGTCGTGATGTTCAGCATTCTGATGATCGCGGCCACATCGATCGCCGCCCCCTTGGGAATTATCGGAGGATTCGTTCTGGGCGCGGTGAATGCGTTATTGATCGGCGCCACGCTCGGTTTATTGGAACAAGCCGTCAAAGGCGTGCGTCCCATCCTCTTGTCCGATGTTCTCCAAAGTTTCGGCCAATATTTCTGGGAGGTGATCGGCGTCGGGTTCATCTTGTGGGTTCCCATGATGCTCCTTGACCAAGGGGTGCTCCGAAATCCATCGGGCGGATTTGCGGCGGCTGCCATCCTGCTGCTGATCTTCATTCTTCTGAATCCGGCTCCGGAAGTAATCTATCAGACAAGACATGATTCTCCTCTTGATGTGCTGAAGACAAGCTATGAATTTATCATTGAATATTGGGTGGAATGGTTTCTCCCGTTAGCGATAATGTTGGCTCCATTCGGGCTGTCATTTTTCTTTGGAATTTCAGGAAGACTCGGACGGGGAGCAGGACTGGATTTTTTCCAGATACTCATCCTGCCGTTCACCCTGTTGACCGGTTGGCTCGCGTACCTAGGCCTCCACGAATCGGCAAGTTCCCTGTTGGTCCTGATCCTGACTCCTCCCCTGGCAATTCTCATGATGCTCTTTCGCGGACATCTCTTTGCATTACTGCATGGCTCATCGCGCAGACAGCGACTATTCAAAAATACGTCGAGAGGAATGGAGACCTAGTGGCGCTTGGTGCCTGTCACGTAACGAAAAAATGGTTGTGCCGGAAGGTGAAATGGTGTATGGAATTTCATACACAATCAGGTGTTAGTTCCACGATCCTGGATCATCTCCCGGTAGCTGTTTTTCCACGATGCACCTCTCAATTTTCTGGCGGTTAGTTTTAACGTCCCTTGTCATCATCGTCGTCATGGCGGGCGTGAATCTCTACGCTCTCTTTCAGCTTCGCCAGCTGACGGCGTTAAGTACCGAGATGGTTTCGCTGCACTATCCGGCAATCGAAAACGCCAAACGGCTGTTGACATCGCTGTTCAGCCAGCTTCAGAGTGAAAAAAAATACGTGGCAGTGCGCGATCCCGCCTTTCTTCAGAATGTAAACGAGGAGATCGAAGAGTTCCATGATACCCTGCGGACGTTGATGTTGCAGGAACGAACCTCTCAGGGGCAACAATTCCTGAAGGATACGGAACGCCTTCAACAGGAACGTCTGGCCTTGCTTCAGAAAGAGTTTTTGAACCCCGTGGCCACAGCGAATGGACTATCGGTGGCCTATGAAAGTAGGCGCGATGCGTTGACCGACCGGATCACATCTACCCTGCAAGGGTACGTCGGCTTACATGAAGCTCGCGTCAGCGTCGGGGTGAGTGAATCGCGGGCAAGTTCGGCACAAGCCGAAGCGGTGACTCAACAATTGGTCTTGGTGGCTCTCTTGTTCGGCTTAGGATTAGCCGGCATTGCAAGCTATAGTATTTTGCGGCCGGTCCGCCGCCTGCAGAGTCACATTAAACAAATCGGCCAAGGGAACTTCACCACGCAACTTCAACTCGCCGCGCCCAGCGATTTGCATGAACTGGTCGATACGGTCAATTGGATGGGAGGAAAACTGCAAGAACTGGATGATATGAAATCCGAGTTTCTCGCTCACGTGTCCCATGAACTGCGGACCCCCATGGCCTCGATTCAAGAAGGCACACATCTCTTGCTGGACGAGATTCCCGGCCCTGTGTCGCAGGATCAGCGAACCACGCTGCGTATTATGGCGGACAGCAGTCGTCGGCTGATCCATCTAATTTCCACCATTTTGGATTTGTCCAAGATGGAAGCGGGTATGATGGAATATCAGATCGTCCCGACCGACTTGAAACGCATCGCCGACGTCTCGATTAATAAAGTGCGATTGCTGGCTGACGCCAAACATGTCCAATTGCTGACGGAATCGCCGCAGAATCGAGTCTGGGTCCGTGCCGATGGAGCTCGCATCGAGCAAGTGCTCGACAATCTTTTGTCCAATGCCCTGAAGTTCAGCCCGGAGGGAGGAGTAGTCAAGTTGGTCATGGAACCAGACAGAAAGACAGGCCTGCTGCAGGTCTCAGTATCCGACGGGGGGCCGGGTATTCCAGCCGCCGATCTTCCACACATCTTTGAGCGGTTCTACCAAGGACGAACCAAGAGCAAGCATGTCTCGGCAGGAAGCGGCTTGGGGCTCGCGCTGGTCAAGAGAGTCGTGGAGGCTCACGGAGGCCGAATTTGGATCGAAAGCGAGGTCAAGAAGGGCACGACCGTGCGATTTATCTTACGTCTCTCGAAGCCGGCAGGAACAACATGACCAGGATGAGGCCCATTGTTCAAGGCTGTGCGGCTCTGCTGATTGGCGTGCTGTGGGGCTGCGCCCTGTTCTCGACCGCTCCGTCGCCTACGGAGCCTTTCTTCGTGGCCGCTTCGGGAGATGTCAAATTACTGCAGGCTCTGGCGCGCAGACAGGATGCGTTGGCCTCGAAATGCGTGGATCGTCAGTCTTGCGACCACGTCTATTTCACCAGGGCGCTCATCAACCTGTATGAAAGCCGAGAGGCGGCGGCGAAGTCCTTTCATAGAGTGATCGCCGTCGCCCCCAAGAGCCGCCTAGCTGGCTCGAGCGCTCTCTGGATACGGCTTCTGCAAACGGTACCTACAACCCCTCAATCCCTGGATGAACAGGAACTGCTTCTGGTGCAGACGGCCGAGCGTCTGGTCCGGGATTTGCTTGATCGTGAAGTGGCCATCCAGCAATTGCGGGTGATGAAAGACACAGAATCCTCCTCCGTGGAGAGTTTGCAACGCGAGTTAAACGAGAGGGACAAGCAAGTCGAGGAGCTCTCGACGAAAAAAGACCAGGCGAAATCAACCGTCATCGAACCGGCAACGGTTCAGGCGCTTCAGCGACAGATCGGCGACCGCGACAAACGCATCGAGGAATTGAGCAGCCAGCTCGAAGCTCTGAAGCGCATTGACCAGGAGATGCGAGAAAAGACCAAGCCGATTCGTCCGCCGACTGCCGGCGGAGCACCGCCAATGGGAAACGACAAGCGACCATAACAAAGGGGACACCGTGACGACCGAACAGGAACGGATTCTCGTCATTGACGACGATGAAGGATTGCTGCACTTACTGAAAATGCGCCTCTCGGCGATGGGGTTCTGCGTCAGTCCCTATACGTCCGGGAAGGAAGCCATTGCCGCGGCCAAGAAAGAAGTTTTTGACATGGCCATCACAGACCTTCGCCTGCGGGGAGAAGATGGCCTTGAGGTTGCGGAGGAGATCC
>JBQTHT010000168.1:0-2547 GCA_052389595.1 Nitrospiraceae bacterium | reverse complement strand
TGCACGACCACTCCATGCCGAAAAGCAGCGGCTTGCAAGCCAGCCCGGCGATCCGACGGAACTGTCCACGCGCACGAGTCTGGGTTCTGTCGATGTACGAAGACGTCGCCTATCTGCGCGCCGCCTTCGACGCAGGCGCAGTAGGCTATGTTCTGAAGAAGGCCGCGGATGCTGAATTGCTCACTGCGATCCGGACCGTGGCGGCGGGAAAGAGATATGTCTGCTCCTCCAGCCAGGAAGTCCTCGCCCAGGCCGCGCTTGGCGTCGACCTCTCCGGCGCAGATCCTGCGCCGTACAACCGTTCCAACTCTCTGAGCAAGCGTGAACGCGAGGTCTTGATCATGGTCGCGCAGGGCCACACGAATCGACAGGTCGCGGAACGACTGGATCTCAGTGTCAAGTCCGTGGAAAGCTACCGTGCTCGCGTGCAGGAGAAACTGGGCCTCCAGACCCGTGTGCAACTTCATCGCTACGCCCTCGCGACCGGTCTCCTGCGAGCGGATGGCCTCGACGAGCCAGATCCACCGACGGCTCCGTAGCTTTATTGTATCCCCTTCCTGCCAGGGTTTGCCTCGCAGCGACACAGTTGTCTTCGCATTTCCCCGCTAGTACCCCCCGGGTCCTACCTGCTACCAAAGGGCACAACAAAAAGTTGGGGCTATGATGACTTCAGTGCGGCCTCTCCTTTAGTTGTGAGGATTGGAAACAACGGGGTTTCCCATCAGCGTTATGTCAGGACGGATTGGACAACGGCGTCCTCCGGCCCATCGGGCCAGAGGACGTTTTTTTTGGACTTTGTGCCAGCGCGTGAATCACCAGCCCAAGTTGGGAGAAGGTTCCTAGGAATGGAATCACAGGCGGTAGCGCTTACTCTACTATTAGGTTAGGGTCATGCCTCGTTTAGCGGGTCTTGTTTCAGCATATCGAGAAGGAGGTGATACAGGTTGTCGTGGCGATGATTGAACCGAAACTCACACTCCTTGAGATGGAGGGAGCACCGCTCCGGTCGAATGCCCCGGCGTTTCGCCAACCGGGTGTTCGCCGTGCCCCAGAAACTTTCGATGCCGTTGATGTGGATGCCGTGCCCCCAAGCGAACTCGTTGGCGCCAGGCAGGACCCGATGATGCTTCCGATAGCCCACGTCGGCCCCTCCGTCATAGCCGCGCCAGCCATCCGAATGAATGATGCTGCGGCTCTCGCCTCGGCCGCGCCAAATAACTTGCCGCGTGGGGTTGCTCGCGTCCGGGACTATTTCCGTGTAGACCTTGCCATTGCGCTTGACGAGCCCGAACACGATGGTTTTGTTCCCGGCGCCTCGGCCGCGCGTGCCTTTGACGCGTCGCGGCCCAACGTAGGATGCATCGACCTCCACCGTGCCGCGCCACGGCGCCACCCGCTCACACGCGCGGGCGATCCGTTGCCGCAAGGCCGGGAAGTGGCGATTGACGGTATTGCGGTTGAGACCGGTGAGGATCGCCACTTTCGTGGCCTCCAGATCGAGGGCCACCAACCGGACCAACTCCCGAAACTGCGTCGTCGCAATGTGCGCCTGATGAATGTAGCGATTTTTCCGCGCCATGACGGCCTAGTGTAACGGTTTTCAGACGCTAACCTAGGCATGACCCTTGGTTAATAGGAGGAGGAGATCATGACGATTCGGAAGGGATGGAAGAAGCGCAGTATTCTGTGGAGCTTGGTGTTGGGAGGAGTTGGTCGCCTGCGCGATGATTGCAAGCCCTCCCGAAGAGCTGATTGCCAAGAACGATCATGCTGCGCTGGCAGCCTGGTACGACAAGGAGGCGGCCCATCTCCGGCAACATGCCAAGGACATGGCGGCGATGGCGGAACGGTATGAAAAGCAACCGGAGCCTGGTACCCGCGGTGTGATCTCTCCGAAGATCGATTTTCTCGAACACTGCCGGACCATTGTCGCGATGTATACCAAGGCTGCGGAAGAGGCCGATCTGTTGGCCAAAGGCCATCGCGATATGCTGAAGTGACGGAAATGAGAACGCCGGTAAATCGGTGAGGTAGACGGTGGGCAAAACCAACATCATCGGTGTAACGAAAAGGAGGATTCGCATGCGACCACAAATGTGGAGGATGCGTTTACTGAAACGCATCGGTCTCGTGATCACGATAGGAGGCATTCTTACTGGAGTGCTGGTTCCGGTGAGTTTCGGGGCGGAGCCGCCGGTGACGCCACCGCCTGCCGGCAATTCCAGTGTGCTGGAGCGGCTGGATACTCTGGAAAAAAAGATGGATGCACCCTCTCTCTGGAAGACGTTGGGGTTCAAAGTCTCGGGATTTGTCGATGCTGCCTACACTCAGAACTTCAATAATCCTGCCAGTGATCTCAACCAGCTCCACATCTTCGACACGAATGCCAACGCCTTCATGCCGCACTTGGCTCAGATCATGCTGGAACGGCCGGCGGACGCGGGCGGGAGCCTATTGGATCGCGCTGGATTCCGTGCACGGCTGAACTTTGGCCTTGACTCGCGGGTCACCCGCGCCCGCACGAATTATCAAACGGGGACCAGCAAC
>JBQTHT010000167.1:0-3276 GCA_052389595.1 Nitrospiraceae bacterium | reverse complement strand
TTCCACCGTGAAGTGATCGCTGATGCTGGTCAAATCCGTTTCCAGTCCACGCGGATTCCCGATTCGGCCCTCAGGGTCGTAGACGAAGCAAAACAGCGTTTGACAAGCTTCGCGAGCCGCATAGCGTTCGGCGTCGACCTGCAATTGTTCGCCGATTTCGCGCGCGCCGACGCCCGGCCTAGTTTTCTTGATGAGGACGGCAATGCCATCTCGATTGAGGGAAAACGTCGTGCGGCTGGCAGATTCCGTATAGCTGGGAACCCAGTCCTCTGTATCGATTTCGTCGAATTCCAGCCGTAATAGTGCGTGGAACAGATCCTGAACATCGTAGTCGTCTTCGACTTCCAGTGTGGCACGATACTCCCGCCGCAAACGAAGCTGGCGAGCCACGGTATGAAACCGCAAACAAAGCTTGCGTACCAGGTCCATCGGATCGCCATTGGAACGTTTGTCGATGACCGAACGCGCCGGTTCACTTCTCGGCTTAATCACATCGCCTGAGGTTTTGGAGAGGCTCTTGTTTGGTGAGATTGAATTCTGTCCGCGCCCTTCGACGTGCGCAGCCGTGGCCGGACGTGCGGCGGTACGAGGGCGCAGCTTAGAAGGAGACAAAGAATCGCCGAATCCCACTTCTTCCGTCGCGACGGGCGATTCAATATGCAAGGGACTAGGGGGTGACGGGATATGGAGACTGCTGTCCGCGGACGGAGGATTTGCAAGAACATCGTCAACCACCCTGCGTGACTCTGTTCGGGCTGGCGGTGCGGCGACAGCCGACGGAATAGGATGACTGATTGGAGGAACGGGCAAGGGAGGCGGCGTGACAGGAACGGCCACCACCGGCGCAATTGATTGAGGGGAGAAGGCCACTGGTTGGCTCGGCATGACTGCTGCGCGCGCTGGGACCGGCATCTGACTTTGGGTCATCCCGATATTCGTCGTCAATGGAACCGACATCGTGACTGGTGGAGGCGTAACAGGCTGCGAAGCTGTACCGACGGATGTAATGGTGACGGGGGGGGGCGCTGCGAGCGGAGGAACGAGCGAAAGCGCCGGGGGCGGAGAAGGAGCTGGCTGGTGCGGGGGTTCATCAATGGTTTGCGGTTGAGCAGGAGTCAGGCCAAGGAGATCGGATTTCTTGTGCTCCAATGTTGCAATGAACCCCTGTAGCATCGCCAGAGTGGTCGAGATCTCTTGTTTTGTACTGGTTCGCAGCTTGTAATTCTTGTGAGCCTGAAATTCCGGAGAGCGATCGCCAAAAATCTTCCGGATGTTTTCTCGAATCTGCAATTCGGCCCTTGCCCGGACCGCATCACGGTATGGAAACCCATCCCTCTTCAGGTCATCAATCTGAGCGATTTGATCGTGCAGTTTTTCAATGCCGCGATTGATTTCTTCGACGATGAGGGCGGTCTTCGCGCGATGATTCGATCTCGTTTTTCCCATGGCTCCTCGCTCTGTGGGAAAAGTCTAACCGATGGTCGGGAGGGTGGCAAGAAATGAGGAAATTCCCGCGCGGTAAAAAGAAAATGAGCCGGACGATTAAGTGTTATTGTCTTAGGTCCAAGTCATCCTGGCTTGTCTTGATGATGGACGCCCATCGCTGGTCCAATTCCTTGAGAGAGGCCTGAAGAAAGTGTCGGACAGTCTGCTTCTGGCGATCTGCCCGTACAAGCCCCTGTGTCAGACAACCAAAAGAGGTGAACGTCCCCATTAATGCCAAGTCCGATAGTACCTGCTGAAGCGGCTTCCCCCAAAGAACGAGGAAATAATGGGCTTGGGCTGCATCGACATCTCCAGGATGTCGCACGATTGTCGGAGAAGTCAGTTCATATTTCCCCATAAAGGTGATCCGCCCCGGTTCCACGATCGTGTGACTACGCCTGATCAGTTCCTCGGATAATAGAAAGACGGAGACGTCTTTTCCTGTTCCAACCATGCTGGATGCAGTCTGAGTATAAGCGACGACCGCATAACGTCCGGGCTGCACATTGAGGAGATAGGCAGTAGCGTAATCAGGCTTGCCATCTGAAAACTGGACTGCACCCGGGATCAACGTCCAGCTATAGAAATCTTCCTCCTTCTCTACCCTGACGAAATATATTCTATTGTCGGGAGACTGAGACCATTGCGTATTCTTGATGGAAATTCCTACTGCGGCGCTGTGGGGGTCTAACGGTTTGAGATTGGTGAGCGGTGCAATAGGTTGGACAGCGAGGCGTTGGAAAGGGAGCAGGGGACGCGTGGCACAAGCAGCGAGCCCAAGGAAGACCAATGTGGACAGCAGCGATCTGTAAGGTTTCATGACGTCAAGGACCGTGCTGCCCATTCTTATAAGAGCCGGGATGGATATGCAAGCGGTCTTGGCAGTCACGCCAGTTCGGTTGCAATGGGGACTGGCCCCTACGGGGAGGACGCGCTGCGCCGTCCACAGTGGAAAGTGGTCAGACTTTTAGCTGGGTGACAGTCCGATGCGCTCGGACGCGCGAGAGGACAGGACTGACGAGCATGCCGCGTGAGAAGCTTATTTGGGGGTTCAGACTATGACGGTGTGTCGTGAGAGGGAGAACCACCGCTTGACCGCACTTCTTACAGGACCACCCGGCACGTTTTTGCACGCAACTTCCTACCGTGACTCGTACATGAACCAGTATCATCACGTGATCGCAGCAGTCAGATTGACTTGTCATGGTACGTTTTACCTTCCCACGGATAGTCAGCATTAGTGCCCTCTCGAAATCGGGTGAAAATTCTGTCTCTCTTCTGTGCTTATCCAAGAGCCATGCCAATAAAAACGTTGGCATTCTCGATGATGTGGGCACCGGAGTGTTTGTTTTCTCATACACAACCGAAGGCAGCGACGGACACTGGGAAGTTCTCTAGTCTATCGAAAGAAGAGCCTAGGGGGACAAAGCTTCCCTACGCTAAGAGCAACTAGCATGCTCTTGGTTGAGCAATTATTTGGGAGAAAACAAGACGCTTGAACTGTCCCGGTCGCCAAGAACAAATGGCTTCGGGTTAAGCGAATGGGTTGGTGCCCCCGACACGAATTGAACGTGCGACAAACGGTTTAGGAAACCGCTGCTCTATCCAACTGAGCTACGGGGGCCTGCTGTATATTCAACGGTTTGCGCATCCCTGTCAACCCCGCTCAGGGGGGTGTTTCCGGTTCTTGTCACGGTTCCACTTGGATTCGGTACCGGCTTCAGCGTCGAGAGCCGTTCCGCCGCCTCCTTCAGGGCTTGGTCATGCAGATGAATGTACCGTTCTGCCGCC
>JBQTHT010000166.1:0-5101 GCA_052389595.1 Nitrospiraceae bacterium | reverse complement strand
ATCCTTCGCCTTTCCTTGTGTGGCAGGCAGCAGCCGCTCCGCAGCATCCCACCGCTCTGTTTCGACAACAAACTCTGCAGCCATGCTTGCATGGGTATAGGCTCCGTATGCAAGCATGCGCGGGTCGTCCTTGGGGAATTCCGCTAGGCTCTTGTGCATCGTTACGAGCAGGACTTCCGCTTCCCGGTAGCGCCCCTGCTGCAGATAGCTATAAAGCAACCAATGCAAGCTATGGTAATCACGCTGGCTGATGGGAAGGTCTTGGTTCTTTACCCATTGAGCCGAAGTCTTCCACGCGGCCTCGTTCGCAGCGACCGCATCCGGCCACATACCGAGCCGCTGAAAGACGTGCAACGGCATGTGCTGGGCGTGGTGCGCCGGAGGAGCGATCTCGACGTAGTGCCGAGCGACCGGCAGCGCCAGGATGGCGTGATCCGGGTCATCAAACGCGTGGATGATGTAGTGCGCTGCGCCAGGGTGATTGGGGTCCTTGCGGTAAACATCTAAGGCGATGGCGGCCGCGTGCATCCGCGTCCGCAAAGCGGTCGGATCCTCTGGACGGGCAGTCCCAAGCAACGCAAGCGCATAGAAGGCAGCGGCCTCGAGGTCATCCGGGTGCTCTCGGTAGATTGTCTCCATGGCCGCCGCATACGCCTGATCGCGCGTGAGCTTATCGCCCTGGCCATACAAGACCTTGACTGCCCGCAGATAGGCGCGCTCCAGCTGTGTCTGATCGGGCGTAATCTTGATTTTGGCCAGAGCCTTCCATGCGGCTTCGGTCTCTTGCGGGTCTCCCCAGAGCGGATGATTGTTGGTCATCGCCTCGCCCCAATACCCCATCATGAAATCCGGCTCAATTTTGGTGGCTTCTCGGAATTCGTTGAGGGCAACCGGATACCAAAAGGAATGAAGCGCGGCAACGCCGCGCAAGAAATGCGCTTGCGCCTTATCCGATCGGGCCGAGGTCGGGAAATGGACCGTGCCCAGTTTGGCTGGGTTGGATGGTGCGGTCGTCTGGTGCGCGGTTGTCGAGTCAGCCGGCATCGTCATCAGACATATAACGAGCAACAATACCCTGCTGGAAATTCGGGTCAGCGTCATGTGTCACCTCACTTCATAGGACGAAAGAGCCTCCAGAGCCAGTCCGTTACTATCCACACCAGAGTCCCACCGACGTTCCGACCAATGGGCCTGATTCTCGTGTTCTGAAACGCCGCGAGGCGCCATTCACCGCCTCGCTTCGTGGCGACGAGCGTCTGGATTGAGTCTCGCTCCGGTGAAGGGAGTGATTTCCCGCGCATGAACTTCTCACCCTCCCGCCCCGATCGCGCCGGGACGCGCTCTTTCACCGTGCCACCGACCGCGTGCATCAGAGCCACGTCGGGACTCAGAAACCTGATGCTCGTGACCTGACCAGTGAGCCGGGTCCCCTTGAGGTATGTGTCAAAGAGTCGCTGGTGAAACGGGGCGATCTCTAGCCGTCCTTCGAAGTGCGTTCCATCGAATCCGATGAGATCGCCATTCTCAGCGAATGGCGCCGCGAAGGCCTCGCCGCTGCCTTGGTTCCAGCCATCCATCATCTGCTGATAGAGGGCACGGACAGCCGTCTCGTCCGCAGCGTCGCTAGAGGTCAGTTGTTCGAATGTTTCTAATCTCATGATGATCCTCTGATGTTGTGTCTCTGCCGCCCGGCACCGTCCTCCCCCGTCAGACGCGGGTCAGCAGCTCGAGAATGTGCCCATTGGGATCGCGGAAGTAGACGCCCCTGCCGCCGTTCCAGGAATTAAGCTCCCGATTTTCGAGATTCCGCGGGTCGCTGCCGAATGGGATTTCTGCCTCTTGCACCCGCTTCACAATGGCGTCGAACTCCGGGTCGCTCACGTGAAATGCATAGTGATGCGTGTCAAAGCGGTCGACATCGTCGTCGAAATCGAGGGTAAGCGTCTCATTGACGCGTACCGGAGCAAAGTATCCACCCGTCTCTTCGTACTTCAATCCAAAGATGTCCGCGAAAAAACGGGCCGACGCCTCCTTGTCGTGAGCAGGCACGATCGTATGATTCAATGTGATTGCCATGATGGGCCTCTCTCCCTCTGGGACCACTTATGGATATGAACTCTGCTGCCCGCCGAGTACCTTCCCCATGACGACCGCCAAGTCGTGTAGTGCCCGTTCGCCGTCCCCCACGAACGCGGATCCATGCATGAGAGCCAACTGTTTCGGCCGGAGATCGGCCAACCCGTGCAGGATCGGTTCAGTCAGGGACGTGTAGGGATAGGCGTTCGCGAAGGGCCCTTTTTGACCCTCGATCAACGCGTGCCTTGCGCGTTCGACCACATCCGACTCGGTGGCCGGCTCCACGTTTCCTTCATGGGTGAACAGATCCGAGCACAGCAACGTGCGCGTGACCTCTTCGAACAGCAGGCTCGCCTCCCAGTTATGTGGTACATGCGGCGTTTGACGGAGCCGCAAACGGTACTTGCCGGTTTTCAGGATTTCGTCATGCGCCAACACTCGCGCCTGGCGAACGGCGAAATCATTCACACTGACGAGGGCTCCGACTAGGCCGCACACCGGCTCCGCGTGTGGCGCCACGCCGAGCCATTCGTTCAGCGCGCCGCATTCGTCGGCTTCGAAATGGCTGAAGGAGATCCATCGCAATGTGGCGGGATCGATGAGGCGCGCGACCGCATCTCGCAACAGTGGAAACATCTGTTTCATGCCGGCGTGAAAGAGCAGCGGCTCCTCGTCCTTGATCAGGAAGTGATTGAACCGGAGGTTGAATTCCGAGACATAGATCGAAATCGCATAGTGATCGGGAGCGATCTCCGTCACTCTCGCCATGTCGCTCATCGCGCCTCCTGTTCTTTGTAACGATCGTCTGAGAAAAGACTTCCGGTGCATTTTGTGTTTCCCGTATTCATAGGTGTTCCCTTCGAGGTCGTGAAGAGGATGAGTGCCGGACGGACCTCAGGGCAGCTTGATCAGATTCAGAGTTGGGAGCGGCCCGCCCGGGAATTGCTGCATTCTTCCTCCGGCCACCAGATCACCGAGATCGATTGGGGCGAAACCCGCCTTCTCGATGACGCGGCCAACCACTGCTTTAGCCTTGGCATCATCGCCGGACATGAAGATGACCCGGCGTCCGCCGACGAGGTGCGGATCTGCGCCCAGCTGGTCATCGCTCAGGCCCAAGTCGGTCTTGTAGCCGGGGGTAATGCTCATCTTATCTCCGACTCGCATCACTGTGCCTGGGCGCGACGAGACAAGGAAACAATATAAGCCGCCGAACGCTCGGCGATCATCGGATCGGCTGCCTCGATACCAGGAACCAGCGCTCCCGGCATGAAGAGTAACTTCCTTTCTGCGGTTTGACTGTTTGCCACAGCTTTGGTGATGGTGAGCGTGCCCAATTCGACCTTCTTGCGAGTGTCCGGCCACGCGATCGAGGGGTCGTCGATCTTGTCGTCTTGCTCGGCCACTTGCACGAGCAGTTTGAACTTGACGGGACCACGACGAACCCGCTCGCGGATTTCATTGGTCAGATAGTCAGGCCCCATCGTTGAGAGTTGCTCCGTGGTGAGGAATTGCTCGCCAGTGACGGACTGGAGCTGGTACCGACCAAACGTAGCAGCCCCGTTCGCGTTCGTGAACTTGAACGTGTTCACACCGAAATAGGCCAGGGCTGCGTAACTCGCTGGCGCCGGCTTCGAAGCCTCCAGGAACGACTTGGCGGCCGGATGACTGCTCAAGAACGTGTCCAGCGCCGTTGGTTGGGGATCTCCGGGTTTGGTTGCACCGAGCGCGAGAAACAACTCTCTGAGCTCGGCTGCCGTGGTGACGGGGAAACCGTTGAACGAATGAACCACGATGTCGGTCTTCGACCCGTTGGGAAGATGAAATTTCAACGCCATGCCGCGCGGGCTCGCGCCGGGGTCAGTGTCGGGGATTGCCGGAAGACCCGTCGAGGCGGAGAACCGAATGGTCGTGGGAACCGGGGTCTTTTTCTTTTGAAGGTGCGCGGCCTTGCTCACAGAGGTCGCTGAAGCACTCGGAGTGAACGTGCCTTCCAACACGACGCCCTTCGCGTGTGTCGCGCGCGCTCCAGTGTGAACCCCGAACACCGCATTGAAGGAGTCCACCACTTCCTCAGGCAGCGATTTTTGACCGACAGGCGCTTCTTGAGCGATGACGAAAGTTGGGTTAATAAGGGCGACAGCTAGCGTTGCTGTTGCTGTGAGTGATCTCCACATTCGTTGCCCTCCTAAAGTCGTGAAACCATCAATCAGAGACGTTCCTCCTCCAAGTCGTACGCATCGAACCAGTGGTACACCACGCGGTTGCGTGGAACGACTGACGCGATGGTGTCCTCCATGTATTCCTGCAGCTCTGGAGACAGGTCGCTTAAGCGCAGATCGCGCTGCTGATTGTTCCAGACGACGATGTCGGCGCGGGAACGTTTCTTGGCGTGCTCGCCAATCCAGATGGCAACCTCGTCGTCGGTCGCGCCGGTGGCGACAAACGACCTATAGGCGCCGTAGTCGATCTCAGCGAACTTCAGCCAAGTCTGATCGAGCGGGCAGTTGGAGTGGTATTCGCCATGCCAGCCGACCAGGACGGCGCGGCATTTGTCCAACGCGCGGGCGGCCAGTACATAGCCTGCCAGCGTTTCTCGTGGGCTGCGTGGGAACTCTTTGGCGTTCCTCAAATCGCGAGCCAGGAGTTTGACCTTTTCGAGGTTTTCCTTCATGGGTTTCTCCTTGTCGATTACATCACCACACCGCCGCCGGCATGGACATTCTGCCCCGTGAGCCACCGCGCCTCTTCGCTCACCACAAAGGCCACGACGTCGGCGATGTCCTTCGGCATGCCGAGTCGCTTGAGCGGCGAGGCCTGCTCGCCGATCTGGCGAAATGTAGGATCGGCAGGGAGCATGTCCGTGACTGTGTACCCGGGGGAGACCGTAGTCACGGGGATTCCCTTGGGCGCGAGTTCGTGAGCAAGACCTTTCGTGAACTGTTCGAGAGCACCTTTGCTGCCGAGGTAGGCGGTGGCGCCGGCAAACCCGATATGAGTACCGTCCGTGGAAATGTTTACGATG
>JBQTHT010000165.1:0-16362 GCA_052389595.1 Nitrospiraceae bacterium | reverse complement strand
CCCTTTCATGGCCGCGCTATCCTCTACATCCCCCACAACAACTTCGACCGGCTCTTGGAAAGCAGTCAAGTCAGTCGGACGGTGAACCAAGGCACGGACACTGTAGCCCCGATTAGATAGCGCTGTCACCAAGCGACGGCCGATGAAGCCGGCAGCTCCTGTGATGAGCACTCGTGTCATCGGACACCCTGGTAACGGCTTGTCGTCTGGTGAGGGATGAGCAGCTCGTTGTAAAGGTCAAGGAATTCTCCAACGATCCGCTCAACGGAAAACTCTTTCACTGCAATCTCTCGCCCTGCTGCTCCCATCGCCATTCGAAGCGGGGCTTCAAGCAGTAATCGTTCGATTGCTGCAGCCAACGCAACCGGCTCCCGCGGTGGGACCAGTATGCCGTTGATGCCGGGTCGAACGATTTCTCGACAACCTGGCACGTCACTGGCAATCATGGCCTTACCACAGGCTGCGGCTTCAACCAATACCTTTGGGAGTCCCTCACGATAGGATGGCAGCACTACCACTGCCGCGGAGCCCAATACCGCCGGCATATCTTCTCGATGTTGCCACCACTCGATCAGTCGTTCACCTTGCCATCGCTGAAGCTGTTCCGGAGCGATGCTCGCTGGATTATCGTCATCGGTGCGGCCAACGAGGACGAAACGCGCGGTGACCGGTTTTTGCTTCAACAATCGCGCCGCCTCAATAAACTCGCTGACGCCTTTATCCCACAACATACGTGACGCGAGCATGACAATCGGGATGCCATCGACTTCGCTCGTCGGAACAAAAACGTTTGTATCAACACCGGAACCGGCGATGACCCGGGCTTGTTCAGAATGGATGGTCTGGTCTCGAATGAACTGCGTTCGATCTTCCGCATTCTGAAACACGACCACGGAGTTGTGCGGCTTGAGGGCTCGTTTCAGACAAATTTTCAAAACCCTTGCGATCGGACGCTCTGCAGCAAAGGCGTACCCCAACCCGGCCAATGCATTGATGACGATCGGGACTCTCGCGATCCTGGCAGCGACAGATCCGTACAAAATCGGTTTCATCGCAACATGATGAACAATATGAGGACGAGTGTGACGGTAGAGACGAACGAGTTGGAGAATCGCGGCGAATTCAGAAACAGGATGTCGGCTTCGGCGAAGAAGACGGATAGGATAGAGACGAAACCCTTCCCGTCGAATCCGTTCCCCATGCTCCTGCACGCGTGTTGCAATGCTGATCTCATATCCGGCACGCTGCGCACCCCTCGCCAAATCCAAGCGATGAGACCAGAAATACCAATCCTCCGTGATCAGGAAGAGGAGCCGCGGCCGGGCGCCCATATCTTTTCATTCCATGCTTGAAACATCAACACACCCCAGAGGGAATACTGCCAATTGCGATCCCCGGACAAGTGTTCTTTCCATCGCTGACGGATCGGAGCGGCATTGAACCAGCCTTCCTGTTTCAATCGGCGTTCATCCAGCAATGTCTCGGCCCAATCACGGAGCGGACCGCGAAGCCAGGAATCGAGCGGGATGCCGAAGCCCATCTTGGGCCGTTCGATCAGCGCCCTCGGGACATAGCGGTCCAACACCCGACGCAGAATCCATTTTCCTTCCTTTTCAGTCCGCACCTTCATCGCGAGAGGTAAGCGCCAAGCAAATTCGACCACGCGATGGTCCAATAATGGAACGCGAGCCTCTAAACTCACCGCCATGCTGGCTCGGTCCAACTTCACGAGGGTATCATCCGGTAGATAGGTCACGAGATCCAGATACATCATGCGCATCGTAAAATCGGGAAGTAGAGCCCATTGCGATCGGTCTGTAATGAGCGTCGGCGGCTCTGTCGCACCGAGAACGACTTCGGCTGGTTCTTGCCAATGCGAAACCATTCCCACATACATGGCATTGGGATCGGGCAAAGCGAGGATGGCAGCGACTTTGTGAAGCTTGTCGCCAACATTCCAAACGGCCGGCGCCCGAGAGCCGACGTTTTGCCAAAGAGCGTTCCACCTCACGGGTGACAATTGTGTGATCGCTTTGGCAAGAAGATTGCGCGCATTTGGGGGCATCCAAAAAACTTTTCTCGATAACGCTCGCCCCCAAAAATATCGGTTATAGCCACCAAACAGTTCGTCCCCTCCGTCGCCGGACAAGCCGACCGTCACGTGTCGGCGCATCAGCTCGGACACTAGAAAAGTAGGAATTTGAGAGGAATCGCCGAACGGTTCATCATAGAGTTCGGGCAAACGAGGGATAAGCTGCAACGCCTGATCCGGCGCAACGTAGAGTTCAGTGTGATCGGTCCCCAAGTGAGCAGCCACTTTTTTAGCAAACCGGGCTTCATTGAACTCGTCTTCATGAAAACCGATGGTAAACGTTCGGACGGGTTTCGCGCTCTGCGCTTGCATGAGCGCCACAACTGTCGTGGAGTCGATCCCTCCGGAAAGAAAGGCCCCCAACGGCACGTCAGCGACCATTCGCAACCGTACCGCTTCTCGCAGTCGTGTATCGAGTTCCTGGACCGCCTCCTCATCGGACCCTTGAAATGGTGCGGCATCCCCCTGCTCGACGACTTGTCTCGCCGACCAATAGCGGACCGGTTTCCACGCGGCCTGCCGATCTTCAGGATCGGGAGAAAATCCGTCGGTCTGGGCAGTCTGGTCAGGTCGGATGGTCAAAATACAACCTGGCGGGAGTTTGTAGATCTTTTCATAGATAGAAAAAGGAGCAGGGATATAGTCGTAGCGCAGATGAAGCATCAGCGCCTGTCGATTAACTCTAGGTTGGAATGTTGGACAGTGATGGAGCGCCTTGAGTTCGGACGCAAAGACAACAGTCTCCCCTGCCCATCCATAGTAGAGTGGCTTGATGCCGAGCCGATCTCTCACCAGTGCCAGACTCCGGTTTTCCCGATCCCAGAGGGCAAAGGCAAACATGCCGACGAATCGACGAACCGCTCGCTCTGGCCCCCATTGTTCAATAGCAGCAAGCATCACCTCGGTATCCGAATGACCTCGGAACTTGGCGCCCGTATTTTCCAACTCCTGGCGCAGCTCAGCAAAGTTGTAGACCTCTCCATTAAAGGACATGACATAGCGCCCGCCGACTGAAACCATGGGCTGATGACCTTCCGGCGAGAGATCGAGGATCGACAATCGGGCATGCCCCAGCCCTAACCCGATCGAGGGATCGGTCCAGACCCCCGAATCATCCGGCCCACGGTAACGAATCGCCTGAACCATGGCCGAAACGGTCGGCGCTAGTTCAGAGCCAGTGTGTCCCAAAATGCCGACAACACCACACATGGAAGGGATCCTCTCAGAGACAAAGGGAGTGGTTGCAAGGACTTCCTCACAATCGTGGCGGCCGCGACCGCCGGCCCCGAATACACACCGTCAGGGGACCTGTGCCACGGGGACACGACCTTGATTCGAGTCACTGGCAGATGGCGACGGGGGAGTGATCCGAGAGACATATAAGCTCCAACAACGCTCGTGCCATCGCCCGATGCCCGGCAGCATTCGTGTGCGGATCCCTCGGCCAGAGATAATAGGTTCCGATGTCTGGGGCCCGCTCAAACAGCGGCGTCATATCCACGAACGGAATTCCATGACTCCTGGTGAGATCCGCCAGTGCTCGATTAATGTACTGCACCTCAGGATGGTAGATTTGAGAGATATCGGGAATATACATGACGACAAGGACCGCCCCATGGTCGTCGGCGATCTGCTTGATTCGCGAGAGATAGTCGGAGAGTAAGCGCTCGTATGTCCCATTGGTCTCCGGGATGCCTTCGGTTGTGAGGTAATTCGGTCTCTTGGACCATTCGGCTCGTCTCGCGTCTTGGTTGTGGAGAAACTCAATGCGCGTTACGCGGTTCTTCTGTCGAATCTGGTTGCCCAGTGACTTGCTGAAGTTATACAGCCGCGAGTAGTGGCACGCTCCGCCCTTGAACTGCAACCCTCCACGATACTGCTCGTTCGCGGGGATAGCCTCTAGAATCGACCCAGGTAGATCATCCGTAAAATAGGCAAGCACGACCACGTCCGGAGAATACTTCACCCCGATTGTTTTGAGATAGAGATAGTACTGGTTGAGTCCCCAGCCTGGAACCCCGGCACTGATCGTCTCAGCCTGCCTGCCTGTGGCGTGATGTACGAGCGGCTCAAGCTGTTTCAGAAACGTTTCTTTGTGAGACACACCCCAGCCGAACGTGAATGAGTCGCCCAGACCGAGGATTCGAAGCGTGTCGCGCTCCTTCTCCCACGCATGCTCTTCATCGCGAAACCCGTGTGAGTTGATCTTCACCGGCAGATCGAGTGGACCAAATCCTTCAAAGTTCGGAACCAGTTGATGTCCGAAGACATCAGACGGCTGATACCACGCGACGTAATCCACATACGGCTTCGAGAGAGGATGATCCACGATCCTGAGCAGGACTTCCCCGATCAAAGCCGCAACGACAAGTGCGCTGCACACGAGGAGGGCTTCCTTCTGTCTTCCCCTGACGATGAGGAGCAAGAGAAAGACGCATAATAATGAGATGATTGGGAACTCAATTGTGGTGGAACGAACGATCAGCCAACCCCACTGAAACGCGATCCCTTCCCCAACGAGAACCAACAGGATATTGATCGCGAACAGACCCACTGCCAGTGTCAGAACGCATGAGGCGAGCATTCTCAGACGTTTCAGACGGTGCCATTCCCTTAAGTGCATTGGCTAATTCAGATTGTACTCGGCACGCCGCTGAAGCAGGTGACCATTGACGACCTCCGCAGCCAGTCTATGCCCTCGTTGATTCCAGTGGCCATCATGCGGCCATGAGTGTGATCGCCCGGTGGCGCGGAAATCCTGCTGGAAGGGCTCCAGCAACCTGATCGACTCAAACCCCGATTGCGTTCCCAAGGTCATGATCTCCCGATACGGTCTCCCGAAGTCCCAGGCGACAGTCTTGGCCTCGCTATACCCCTGCAGCGCTTCCTGCCATCGCTGCTCTACCGTTTGCGTCGACGCGATGAGCATGACCAGGAAGAAGGCACCCTGCTGCTCGGCCAGTTCTGTCGATTCCTTTATCATTCTGAGGGTCACGCGGTACGCATCGGGCCACGGGTCAGGTGGATCCGCTACATACACGTACCAATCCGCCGGGATTGACACACGGGCGTGATCCTGACCATTGGCGCCAGCCGGGGCCAGAACCCCCAAGTTGGCAAACCAGCTCTCCACTGGTAAGGAGACAATCGCTCGCCGTACCAAATGTAAAACGGCGCTCCGTCGCAGGAGTGGTCGAAGATTGACACCGATCCCGGACACATGCGGCGGGACGTAATCCAGCGTGCCATCCTCCTGAATCACATAGTAGGGCTTGAACACGGTGCCGCTCAAACTCTGAAAGCTGTCACGAAAATCATTATCAGGAAACACTGCCATCACCACGAGATCCGGTTTATAGGCGAGTCCTTTCTTTTCCAGAATGCGATAGTACTGCGCAGGCCCTGAACCCGACACCCCCAGGTTTATCACCTCAACCCGCTTCCTCGCCGACCATCCGCTAATCGTGTGCTCGAGTTGCTGGACAAACCCCTGATCAATGGGAAGTTGCAACGCTTCAATATAGGAATCACCGAGGACCGCGATGCGATATACGTTCGGCGGCTTGTCGAGGGTATGTTCCACATCATGAAATCCGGCGCTGTTTGTGACGATCGCCGCATCGTAATCCTCATTGACCCAACGAGTCATTTGGCGAGGAGCTAAGAGAGGCCCCACCTCGCTATCCATGCGATACTCGACGGTGGAAAGCGGATGGAGAGCCCGGGCCAGTATTTCTGCCAGTACTAGCGCCACGACGGTGCCCACAAAGAGGACGGCGAGATTGATTAGGGCTTTACGGATCATGGACGTTTCAAAGAGACCAGATTATGACAACCGATAGGTTGCTGGCTCATGGTGTCTCTCGGAATTCCATTGCGATGATTGCTGATTCGAAAGGCCATCATGCGCGGGGGACAGCGAGCACTCAACAAATGGCCCTAAGCAATGATTCGACGCGGTGACCATACGTATGCTGATCGAATACATAGTCATGCGCCCGATTGACCATGTGCTGACGATACGAGTGATCGTGAAAGCGTTGAAGAGCCTCAGCGACGTTGGAGAAATCTTTTTTGATTGAGATATAGTGCTCGTCGGCCTTCAGAATGCCGTTGTAATTTCCTTCCAATAATATCTGGCAAGTCTTGGTTCCAATCGGCTCGAAATGACGCGACGAGACCGCCTTTCCAGAAACCGGGTTTGGGTATCCCTTGAAGAACCGTGTATAGATATCCTCAAAGCTCGACTCAGGGACTTGGCGTACATATTGTGCAATTGCTTGCTGTGTTCGATCGTCCTTTTCCAGATAGTATGTCCCGGATTCGGCGCCGACGATCCCTTTACATTGATTGAGGAAGATCACCCACTGCCTACGATGGTACCGCACAAATTCGATGTCGGTGACGAGCCCCAGTCGCGGAGAATGATTACTAAAATAGTTGATGAGGTCCGTGCGCTCCGTATCACCCAACGTGAGTCGATAGGCATCCCCGCGAAACCCTATATCGATGGGACGTGGACCTGGAATCGGTCGATAGACTTCAGGATTGAGGGCTGGAGGAGCTTCCAACACATGGGAGGGGCACTCTGAATACAACCATCTTGCGGCAGCTTGTGGAAGTTGGGAAGCGATGTAGTCCGCACCAGTTTCCCGCGCAAAGCCAATTTTCTCGGGCATAAGATTGTATTCATTGCCGAAGAATACGAGCAGCTTTCCTCGACGAGCTTGCAGTATCGCCGAAGCCCCTCTGACGAAGCTCATGTCGTCTCCGGCTGCCGAATGGAGAATCACGATCAGATCATAATTCTTGATTGTTCGGAGACATGCACGGAATTCCAAGAGGTTATTGATGTTGCACGTGGTGAGCTTCAGCAGCGGCGACTGGCAAAAGGCTTGTTGCCAGTCGTGCACATAAGAGAGAACGGAGTATGCGTCAGATAATACGGAACGAACATACCGGTTTTGGTGCCACCGAGCAGGAACCGTGTCCCCAAGCCAGCGTAGGCCTTTAGTCAGCCGAAGCCCTCCCGTTATGGTATCAACTATCACACGCTCCCACCGCGGCATCCCTGTGGCGTATAGGAGGAGCGTGGACGCTTTGTCACGCACTGTCATCCGGGAGAGAATCGCCCTTAGCTACGCCGTTGCAGCACCGGCCTTCATCTGAGCAGCATGTTTTTCGATACAGCCATCAATAATGGGAAGGTGCTGGCGAGTCCATTCAATTGTGCGCCGAAGTCCGTCGGTGAGTGTTACGCGAGCTTCAAATCCGAGACAACGCTTGGCTTTCTCAGTACTCCCGAAGCGTTTCCCAGAGCGGTCCCATGGACGTTCAGGCAAGAATTCGATGGGAGCCGGATTGCCGGTTAAGGTGTTCACGAGGGTTGCCAATGCCAAAATAGACGTCTCTACTCCGCTTGCCAAGTTATAGACATCTCCTGGTTGGCCAACCATTGCGCAGCGCATCAGACCCCGCGCAATATCTTCCACGTAGATGAAATCTCGACTGGCACGTCCCTGGTGTTCCACCCGAAGCGGCATTTGCTTGATCGCGCGATAAGTGAATGACGGCGTGACATTCCGCCACACCGTCGCCGGACTGCCACGCCAGCGTCCGGCCCCGAGGATTTCGCCGGGTCCATACACATTTTGAAAGCGCGCTCGCACTGTTGGAAGTGCGTGCTGGTGATAGTAGTACACAGAGTAGAATTCACCCACGACTTTTGAAATTTGGTAGGGGCTGTCGAGCTCGATGGGAACTGGGCCATCTTCCGTCGTAGCCTCTGCTTGCTCGTAGGTGTGGGGAGCCAATGTGCATCCCGACGCCGCGTACACGACCTTCTTGAGTTTTTGGAAATGTCGAATGCGCTCGTAGAGCTTGAGCGTCGTGATCAGATTGTTCGCATGATCTTCCAGGGGATTGGCGATTGAACTCTGATTGCCGTGATAGGTGGCCAGATGGAAGATGTAGGGGTACTCGTCCTCCACATGGCGGAGCAGTCCGTCGTCAGCAATGGATCCCTCACGAAATTCAATACGGGGATCATCCGGAATATTGCTTCGTTCAGCAGACAGCAGATTGTCGATAATCGTAATGTCTTCGCAGCCCTCATTCAAGAGCAGTCTCACCAGATTACTTCCGACGAAGCCAGCCCCACCGACAACCAGACATCTCTGCGCTCGACACGTATCCCTGATGTCCATACCTTCTCCACCCGTCATGTGACTCTATTTTTTCTCGCCGACTGGTTTCAAGTGGGTGAACGTGTGACTGATGCCGAATTGCTTGTACCAATTAATTGCGGCGCTGACCCCTTCTTCAAGCGGAGTACGGACCTTCCATCCGGTAAAATCCTGGAGAGTCCTGGAGGGATCTAACAGAATCGTATAGACGTCATCAGGATTCCTCGGGCGCACCTCGACTTCCCGATCCAGCTTCATAGCAAGTGCATGGATCGTGGCATTAAAGAGATCCTTGATTGCGAAATCGGCTCCAGACGAGATGTGATAGACACCCGTCTGTCCCTTGCCTTGCAATGCCATCAATACCACTTCAACCAGATCATCGATAAAGATAAAATCCCGACGTGTGTCCATCACGAAGCATGGTTTGTTGTTTGTCAGTCGGTGATAGAACGTGGGCAACGGACCGCTCAAGTTGCGCGGGCCGTAGGCATTAGCAAGACGAAATGAAATCCAGTTCGCTCCGCTCAACATGACATATTGCTCGCCCGCGGTCTTACTGATTGCGTAACTGCTTCCCTCTGACCTGATAGGGTGGGCTAAGGTAATCGGTTGTTCCAGCGGCTTGAGCCCATAACAAAGAGCCGTCTGGAAGTAGATCAGCTTTACGACGTTGAGTCGTTTAGCCGCCCGCACCACATTGGCTGTTCCCACGCAGTTCGTTAAGGAGTCCTCCACCCAATTATCCGGATCCTTGTACGAGGCTGCGGCATGGACGACTTGGTCAGGGCGGAATTCTTCAAACGTGCGATCGACAAACGCTCCGTCAACTATAGTCCCCTCGACAACTCTGAGGAGCTTGTGAGGAACCAGGTTGTCCCGGCGTCCCGTCGCATAGTTATCAACGACACATACGTGATGTCCTTGGGCGGTTAGACGATCGGCCAAATGCGACCCGATAAACCCAGCACCTCCCGTAATCAGAACTTTCATATCAATGCCTCCCCGTTCCGCAGCAATCGCCTAAAGTCCGCCGCTCGATCGTGAAACGCCCGCTGCCACAGTTCCAAGCACAAGAATCCCCACAATTTGCGCCCAAACTTCAGTTCGCGCCCCAACCCAGCCAGCACGTTTCGATTATTGATCACCGGCCGGCTCAACGCTCGTTGTGAGGAGAAGAGATCAGTAACAAACTCCCGCACCCTCCCCTTTTCCGCAACCCATTCCTGCAAGGGCACGGGGAACCCCATTTTGTCGGTTCGTTTCACAATCGAGTCCGGCAATACGGAACTCATGCAACTCCTCAAGACATGCTTCATGTTCCCATCCTTAAATTTGACGTTGGACGGGATCGTTGCGGCCAATTCGACCAAGGGACGGTCCAAAAAAGGGACGCGTGACTCCAAACCATGAGCCATGCTCATGCGATCCTCCACATGAAGGAGGGCCGGTAGGAGCGTTTTAAAATCAAAATGAGTCATACTGTCAAAGTAGGATTCCTTCTGAACATTGCTGCCCCTGAAAATACTGCGAAATGTCTCGAAGGGCGAATACTCGCCGAGCAAACTCCAATCGACTTCATCCGCATGTAAGGCCGAGCGGTTCACGAGACGGAAGTATCGTTTATCGAGATCGTCGAACAGCCCATCGCGCCAGAATTGTTGCAACATCGGTTTGTAATTGCGCAGCGCGCTGAGGTTCGGAATGATGGACTCATACGTCACGATAAAGTTACCGGAATGCATGGTTCCGTCGATGGCGGACTTGATACACTGTTCAAAATAGGCGACCAGATAGCGGACATAGCCGCCAAAAATTTCATCCCCGCCTTGTCCTCCCAACACCACCTTTCGGTGACAAGCAGCGAGTTGGGAGACCATGTACTGGGGAAAGGAACCGGGTCCGGCAACAGGGAAATCGAGATGGTAGATAACCCGTTCAATAGACCGAACAAAATCCTGATCAGTAATATCCGCCTCATGCAGCTCAAATCCCCTGTGGAGAGCGAGATCACGGGCATACTGGCTTTCGTCATAGGCCTCGCCCATCGAAAACTTGCCTGTAAACCCGATAACTTCTCGACCCTGACGCTCCGCAGCCAATGAGGCGACAATGCTCGAATCGAACCCTCCGCTGACATACGCACCAATCGGTACATCACTCCGCAAATGCAGGTTCACCGAGTCTTCCAGCAGCGATCGGATCTTCTCCTCGAAATACATGGCGGTATGTCCGAAGTCGAGGTTGTAATAGACCTCCCAATATCGACGAAGCTCGAGCCGTGCGTTGCGCACCATCAAGACATGCCCCGGCAGAAGTTCTTGTATCCCCTTAAAGAGAGTCTTTCCGTCAAGACAAAATTGAAAGGTCAGATAATCCTTTAGACCATCCAGATCGGTTTCGATGTCCTGAACAAAAGGCAGAAGGGCTTTGGCCTCAGATGAAAAATAAAGCAGGGTCCCATTGACCATGTAGTAGAGCGGTTTGATGCCAAACGGATCCCGCGCACAGATGAGGCTCTTCTGCGCTTCATCCCACAGCGCGAAAGCGAACATTCCTCGAAACTGATTGAGACACTCCAGATTCCATTTTTCGTACGCATGTAAGATCACCTCTGTATCCGATTGCGTTCGAAACAAATTGGTCCCTAACTCGTCCCGCAATTCCAGATAGTTATAGATTTCTCCATTGTAGGTGACCCAGGTCCCCCGTCGATCAGCCATTGGCTGTTGCCCTGCTGCGAGGTCGATAATACTTAATCGGCGATGAGCAAATCCGACCATTCCCTGCGGATGAATCCAAACACCCTCCCCATCCGGCCCACGATGCTGCTGGAGGTGATTCATCGTTGCAAGCGCCTGGGGAAGATCGGGGATCTTTCCCAGGTTAAGATCAAGCACGCCGGCTATACCACACATTGCGGACGACCCTTCTCAAATAATATGAACTCTACTCGATTCCATCGCTCAGAATCTCGACAATCTGTTCGGCAGCAGTCCCGTCCCCATACAAATCCGGATGGACTGCATGACACACCGCCATCTTGTGAACGGCCTCGATAATCCCGATTGGCGTGGTGCCACTGATCACATTCCAGCCTACCGTGACTGTTTCGACCCATTCGGTTTCATCCCGTAGCGTCACGCAAGGGACCCGTAGATAATACGCCTCCTTCTGCACCCCGCCCGAATCGGTCAGCACACAGGCCGCGTGACGTTGTAGCTGAATCATATCCAAATAGCTCAGCGGTTCAAGGCAGCGGACATTTTGACCTGTGTCGATACCGTGCGTGCGAAGAGCTTTCCGTGTTCTAGGGTGAAGCGGGAGGATGACGGGTTTATCTAACTGGGCCAAGGCTGAAAAGATCCCCGTCAGTCTTTCACGTCGATCTGTGTTCTCGGCACGATGCACTGTAGCCACATAGTAGGAGTGATGTATTAACCCCAACTGACCTAGGACCTTTGATCGTCGATCTGCACTCGCGCGGTGCATTAGTAGGGCATCGAACATGATATCGCCGACCACGTGCACACCCGAAGTGATTCCTTCTTGGATCAACTGGTCGCGAGCGACCGCTGATGGTATGAATAACCAAGCGGAGATACGGTCGGTCAATATTCGGTTGAGTTCTTCGGGCATCGCGCGGTTAAAACTCCGCAAGCCCGCTTCAATGTGCGCGACAGGTATGTTGAGTTTGGCCGCCGCCAGCGCGCCAGCCAACGTCGAGTTTGTGTCTCCATACACGATGACGGCATCCGGACGCTCTTTCTCAAGAACACCTTCTATGGCCTGCAGCATGGCGCCGGTCTGTACGCCATGCCTACCACTTCCGATGCCAAGGTGATAGTCCGGCGCTGGGATACCGAGATCTTTGAAGAAAATGTCAGACATCCCATAATCATAGTGTTGGCCCGTGTGAACCAGAATTTCCTGATGACGCTTGCGAAGGGTGAGACACAGGGGACTTGCTTTGATGAATTGGGGACGCGCGCCAATGACCGAAAGAAATTTCATTGGCCTTCGCGCAATCTTCTTAGAGCTTGATCCCCTTGGCGTATAGGAACCATCCCCATCGCCTTTCGAATGGACGGAGACAACTCTGTGGAATCACATGGCCGATGATCGGGAGGAACATGTTCCCCCGCAAGAAGCCAGCAAACACTTCAAGGCTCGAAAACCGGTTGAGCAAGGAACGCAACTCTGTTTCGGAATACACGTCTCCTTTCGGATTCCCAGCCCCATCTACTTCATTCACAAGCTGTCGCATACTCTTAACCCTGAGTATGCTCTGCAGCAAGAGATTAAGTCGATATTTAGCTGAATTGCGATGATAGAACATCACTATCAGTCGCCCACCTGGCTTCAGGACGCGAAAGATCTCATTGACAGCTTTGGCTGTATCGGGAGTGTGATGCAACACACCCATTGAACAAACCAGATCAAAACTTTCACTGGGGAAAGGAAGATCCTCCGCGCTCCCGACCGAAAAATTTCCGTCGAGCTGGTTCAATGCAAAGCGCCGATGACACAACTCGATCCCTGTCTTTGTGATGTCCACTCCAAACGTTATGGCACCTTCTTTTGCATATCTACTCAAGACATAACCATTTCCACATCCAACATCCAATACCTGCTTGCCAGCGAAACCCCTATACTCATGGAGCGCATAAGAGAATCCCAGGCTTTCATTTGCTTCCCTGAGTTGATCATAGTAGTAGAAATATTCCGGTGTACCGAGCGGATGTGGAACTGCAGCAGCCGCCACCGGGTGGGCTTCCCAGAACTCCTTCACAGTCTGTAGCGATAACAAAGGAATGAACACAGAAATCCCTCTCCGATTCTTGAGCCCCCAGTCGGCTATCCGGAAACTGGCCTCCGATACATGGCCCGATGACTGATCGGCCTCAGAAGCTTTCTGATAGGGCCTGGAAGTAAATCTCCATAGAATCGTAACCCGAGCAGTCCAGCTCTCAACTTTCGAAATCGGCTGCCTGATTCCAGCAGGGTCGTGACACGATCAGGATCGATCATCGGACCCGGTTTGAGGCCGACGTTCACCAACTCGGTGTCAAAGGCGGCCACGAAATGTTTGTAGCTGTACTGTCCGGAAGCGATCAAATCTCTATATGCGTTGTCCGTCAATTCACGTCGAACATTGTCGTCGGAATACCGACGAATCACTTCATCGAAATTGGAGAAGTCCTTCTTCAGTGGAATATAATGGACCATCGGCTTCAGAATTCCAGAGTAGTTACCCTCAAAAAGGATCTGACAGACTCGAAAGGCGGCAGCTTCAAAATGACGCGGGCTGATGGTTCGATAACGCATTCGATCTTCATATCGATGGAGAAGCTGATCAGCAACTTCCTGGAAACTCAACCCTGGGTTCGCATCTAGAAGTTTGTCGCATTCCTCCCTGACGACATCGTCCACGTCGAAGATTGAAACACCTGCCTCAACACCCAAAAATGCCCGGCACTCCGCGGTAAAGCGATACCAATCGTCTCCGTACAAACGTTCTCGCTCCGAACAGGCGATGTCAAATTTAAGGTTCAACCCTTTCGCATGTTCCAGAAAGCCAGTTGCTATGCCGCTCTTCTCCTGCGCGCCCTTTCCCATATAGAAAGCGAGCGGCCGACCGCGATAACCGATGTCAATAATTCGATCTCGATCAGGTTTGCCAAATCGTCCAGCCGCTTCAATCAGCCCCTCGCCAACGTAACCAGGGATATGGGAGAGAAGTGTCGGGACAGCGGTGTATTTTCGATAGGTATCCTTGAAGTACTCGGGTTCAATCAGTGTGTACACACAGTCGATCTTATAGCGATTCAAGAAGCTAAAGCGTTGCCGGCAATAACGGTGCTCATCTTGAAAGAAAGCAATCTTGTATGAGGTGGTGCATTGATCGAGATACTCGCAGAACCCCTTGTCGAGAGGATAATCCCACCCACCAAAAAGCGAATAATGCAGAACGATGACGGGAAAGTGGACCTTGCTTAAGCCCCGAGAGAATCCATACTCGGTATTGAGACTCCAGACTCTGAACTGTGAATATCGCCCAAATGCCTCGATGCTCTCCTCAACCGTAGCGGCTCCCTTACGCAAGGTCGGACGATGATAAAGCAATAAAATCCCATTGGTCTTCATGATTAATACTCGCTCAGAACTTTGTTGCGGTGAAGTACAGGTCCAATCCGACAATCTTGCCCAGTGTCGAAATCCAGAACTGTCTCGGGACAAGGTTCCCTATTTTTGGAATGACATCATGACCAGAGAAATTCTGAACTTCAAAGTTGACTCGGCCGAAGCGACGTAATATCTGGGACATTTGATGCTTTGAGTACACGGTTCCGTAAGGATTATCATCCCCGTCATACATCTCGCTTACACACTGATCTGAACTTTTTCCGCTCCACCGCGATGACCAGCGACGCGCCAACGGAATAGACACTCGATACCGATAGGAGTTACGATTGTAGACCATACCCTTCAGAACTCCTCCGGGCCTCAAAACACGATAGATTTCATCGACCGCCCGCTGAATGTCTGGGATGTGATGGAGACACCCAATACTGACTACAAGATCCATGGATTTGTCCGGAAGGGGCAGCTCAGTCGCGGAGGCATGGATGAACTTTATATTAAGGGAAAAGTGGGTCGCCCGTGCCTTGTTCAGCTTAAGCGTTTCGAGAGACAAATCCAGCGCATAAGTTTCACCAGCATGTTCGGCAATTCGCTGAAGCGTATAGCCTGATCCAAGACCGACCTCCATCACGCGCTTGGCACCCATAGCCTTTGCATCAAGAAAGGGGCTCAAATAAGGGTAAATGGTGCTGAAGTATCGGTCTAAAGCCAGGAAGTATTCCATCGTGCCTTGCGGCAAACTGACATGGGTAGTGCTGCACGGCTGTTGATCCCAAAACCTACGGATGCGGTCATAGAGCTCGGTTTGGACGGTCATCGCCTCATCAAATCGGTGTAAATTTGGTCAAGTCTTCTAGCACCCGCTTCAGCTGAGTGCCACTTGACAGCGAACTCACGGCTGCGCATCCCGATTTCGCGACGTTTTTCAGGATGCTCAATCAGTTCCTTCAATACCTGGTAGATCGTCTGAGGAGTGGCGTTCACAATCGGTAATTCTTTGACGTATTCCGGAATCTCCCCCTTCATACTCTCTAGCCACTCAGGGCGCAAGAAACACACAGCCGGTTTGGCGAGCATCATCGCTTCTCGCAGGTTGGCTCCGAAAAACCCGAATGTCAGCATATCGACGACGATATCGGCTTGTACCTGATAGTATCGGAATTGTTTGCTAGGGACATCGTGAAAGAAAAGTAGTTCCACCTTATAACCTTCTTGCTTAAGACGTTCGATCACAGGAAGATAAATGTGAGTCGATTTAATATTTTGTTTCGTTCTGATGTCACTTCTGGAATAAAACTCGCCGACTGCATGGAGAATCTTAATGCTGCCCGGCTCACTGGGAAGACGGTAATTGGATGGGACTAACAATTCCGGCTCCCACAAGTGTGGATCCAGACAGTAGAATTCCGGGACTTCGTGAACTCTTGGATCATCATTGTAGTCCACACGATTACCGCCAAGAGTGATCTGGTAGTTCGCAACTTCGTTGCGCAGCTTTCCCCAGTGAAGGTTACGGTCGTCACTGCAAACCGACGGTACATCTCTCCACTTACATGAGTCACAGACCGGCTCTGGCAGCCATTTCCTGAACGAACTTTGCGAAACACCATCCAGGCATCCATTGTTGGAGTAGACAATCTTCTTCCCAAGCAGCTTTAACAACTTGGTGTCCCAACACCTATTTCGCCGATCTAACAAGGTCAAATTATGGGCTCCTGAAAAATGGAAGATATCGTAGTGCTTGATGGCATAAAGATAAAACTTTAGAGTGGTCAGCCAATTTGTGCGTCCGCCTCGATTCAAAAGGAAGTCCGGCTCATACTGCTCTTCGCCAGAACCCACAAAAGTCAACGAATCGGCCTTCCAGCCTAGCTTCCGCAGCTCCTGGCTAAGATAACCCGCGTTGTAATAGGACGCCCCAACAAAGAGGACACGGCCCTT
>JBQTHT010000164.1:0-19802 GCA_052389595.1 Nitrospiraceae bacterium | reverse complement strand
ATAACACTTTGACAGAAGGGGAGAGATGTTGCCGGAGGATCGAACGGACTATCGGAAAATGCAGGGGGTGCCGCACGTACACTTTATAGAGTGAACGCCCGATAGCCCCATTCCCCGGGTGCCCGTGAAGCTGTTGGACATGATCGAGTAATGCCTTCAAGTTGCGGACGATCTCCATCGCCTGTTCGTGAGGAAGGCCCGGGTGGAGACTCGCATGCCCCACGATGCTTGCGGTCCCTGCGATAAATATCTGCTGACCGGCCTCGGATCCCCAAAGGGTCGCGCGTGCGAACGAAGGATTTCGGGGCCCATAGAGGGATGGATATTCATACGCATTCAGTTGTCTGGGATTGTGCACCTGTATCCCTGGCTGCCTGGCCGCCAGGAGATAGATGAACCCCGGTCCGCCCTTTGTGCCGACTGCGGTGGCGGCGGGGAGGGAACGAGGCAAATCCGGAAGCATCTCGGCAAAAGCCTCATATCGTCCGACACAAAAGTGCTGGTATCGATCGAGTCCCTGAGGAGTCAACGTATTCATGCCGGGGAAATAATTCCACATTCGTATCAAGTGCGGGTATCCCAACATGCGAACCCGGCTCAAGAGATGGCGATAGGTGGCGCAAATCACGCCATCGAAGGATGAGTCCGGTGGGTCGTCGATTTGTGTGCATGCGAATAGGATACGATCGGTCATGGCCGCGCGCACGTCTTCAACGCTCGCGTATGTGACCGGGAAGGGGCTTGTCCACAGTTCCGCGAGGGCCGGCCGCTGGAACAGTGGAAGGTTCAGGTCGATCGTGGGACAACCATGAGGGGTCTCGATGTCGCGCGCGGGGTCGTAACGAATAAGTGCGAGCGGTTCGTGTCGGGACGTGCGGAGAAGTTCCTCAACCAGTGCGGGTTCGACATAGGTGATTTGAACGGCGTGAGCCGCCGGATGATCTTTTGCAGGAACAGAAACAGCGGGGGTGATGACAGGAGGGGATGATGACAGAGTCGTGGATTTCGGTTTGGCGCTACTCATAGAGCGGCATCTGTGCTCCGAACAACCATGCGGCTACGAAGTGGTATTCACGGCGTAGTCTTTGACCTCGGTGACGGAAGCGGAGATGCCCGATGTCCGGCGGCGATAGGCGGCCCAGTTTTCCCCCGGGTTGAATAGTGTTACCGCATAATAGACGACTTTGAAAAGAAAAATGGGAATCTTGATCGGCGACCTGCCGAACGCATCTCCGGCAAGAATCGACAGCACCGCTTCTTCCATCTTGAGAAACGATCGTGTGGACATGAACAAGGCGCGAAAGGCCGGCTGTGTAAAGCGGTAGATAAACCAGGAGTAGGTATTCACGCCTTTTCGAACGGTCCGTTCAAACGTTCTGAGAAGCCGACCATATTCGGACGCTCCGCGTAAATAAGCATCAACGACCTGAGCCCCCAGCGCGGCGCTGTTCAGTGCTAGGTGCACACCGCTCGAAAAGACCGGGTCAATGAAGGCAAAGGCATCACCGATCATGAGGTAGCCTTCTCCCGACATGGTGGTGCGTCGATAGCTATAGTTGGCGGCCGCGTGCACAGAAGTAGTCAGCGTGGCATTCTTCAGACGTTCGGCGACCGGTGGACAGAGGGCGATGGTATCCCACAGGAACCGTTCAAGGTCGGTCTTCCGGCTCTTAATATAGGAAGGCCAACAGACAGCGCCGACGCTCGTCGTACCGTCCTTAAAGGGGATGATCCACCACCAGCCGTGGTCGAACCAGATGATGCTGATATTGCCTTCATCCATACCGGGCAGCCGAGCCACGCCTTCGAAATGACCGAAGATGGCCGCGCTATTATGGCGGGGGTTGCGATGTTTCCCGCGACATTGCCCTGAAAGAAACGTATCGCGACCGCTCGCGTCCACGACATACTTGGCTTCCCATGTCAGCGGTCGCCCGACCCGGTCTTCGGCGAAGATCAGAGACGGCCGGCCCTGACGGAATTCCACCCGCTTCGCTCGAACTCCTTCTTGGACATGAACGCCCTTCGTCCGGCAATTGTGGAACAGGATCTGGTCGAATTCCGCCCGCTTGACTTCGAACGCATAGGGCTGTGAACCATCGAGCGCGCGCGAGAAATACAGCGTGCGGGAACGGCCATGATAGTGAGAGACCACCTCGGCCCCGTACTTCACGATGCCGATCTTTTCAATCTCCGGCAAGACACCGAGTCGTTTGAGTATGGGCAGAGAATGAGGTAACAGCGACTCACCGATGTGGAACCGTGGATGGCAATCCTTCTCCAGCACCTCGACATGCCATCCTTGTTCGGCCAACAGCGCAGCAATCGTCGAACCGGCAGGACCTCCTCCAATGACGAGCACATCGCATGGGCTGGCTGAAGTTTCTTTGTGAGTAGCCGTCATTGTCGCAGGGGCGTCAGTCGGATTGGCGGCGAAGTATACCCAACATCATGGCCTATGACCAGAGCTTTCCGCTGACTGTGTGCGATAATCCGGAATCCGGAATCCAACCTCCCGTAGGAAGTTGACGTCGATCGACTTGATGAGGTGACTGAGGGCCGCGGAAAATTACATGACCACCCAACCACAAGATGATCATCATCGACGGAAGATGGGGGGTGGTGCTACATTGACACCATTCGACAGGCACCCTATACTCGGCTCTGTTTCGAGACTCTTGAAGAGAGTATTTGGGCACTACACACCCACTAATTCAGCGGAGGGAGGACATAGTATGAAGCAAGTAATCATGGTCGTGACGCTCACGCTCATCTCGGCAGCATATCTCAGCCTTGTCGGCTGTCAGATCGTGGATTCACCGATGAAGGGCTGGATCTTCACGGAGGCCAAGTACGGCGATTTAGCGACGACTTCGACAGCCGCCACCAAAGAGGGAAAAGCGTGCGGCACATCGATTTTGGGATGGGTTGGAACCGGCGATGCCAGCGTCGCGGCCGCGAAGGCAAACGGTGGAATCACCAACGTGGCATCGGTCGATCATTCCGCGAAGCAAATCCTGGGCGTGTGGGGCGAATGGTGCACGATCGTCAAAGGAAGCTGAGTCACTGACCGATTGATTTGGAGAAGGGGCCTTTGGGGGTCATATCCCAAAGGCCCCTTTCTTTTTTTGGGGGTCGCCACAACGTTCATGAATAGTAGGCTCAAAGGCCCTACAATCGCTACAATCTCTATGAGGGTCCGGATGGTGATGTGCTTGTTCGTCCTGACAGTGACAGGCGAGCCGTCGCATGCCGATGAACATGACGTGTACTTGAGTCTCGCTGTGCTCGGAGCAATACCCGCCGACCGCGACCTGTTCTCTCAAGGTTCCACCGTCTCTAATGCAAAAATCGGCCATGGGATTGGAGCTGCTCTTAAAGTGGCGGTGTTTCCCGCGGTTTTGAAAAGGCTTGTCGGCCTTGAGCTGGAATCCAATGGCCATGGCAGTGACATAGCTTTTTCAGTTCAGACCGGCGCCGGTACTACCGCGGCTCGCACGAACCTCTGGGTCTTCAATTCCATGATCAACCTCATCGTCCGCTATCCCGGACATCGAATCATCCCGTATATCGGTGTCGGGGGTGGCGTATCGCAAGGAGTGCTGACACGCGCGGACATTCCAGGGCGCGCCGATCAGGACTTCGAAAGTTCGACGACCCTAGGTCACCAGTTTCTGGCGGGGATCCAGGGCGATCTGACAAAAAAACTCTTTCTATTCGGTGAATACAAGTATGTCTCCGCGAACTATCATTGGGAACGACTGACGTTGGACTATCGGGCGCAATACGCCTTGGCCGGGGTAGGGCTCCGATTCTAGATCCATTCGTTCGAGGGACCACCGGGCAAGTACAGGGAACTAACTCGCCCTCATAAGACCGGGGATCGTCCCAAGGCCGTGATGGTCAATGGATTGTAAGGGCTGCACATGAGTGTTCTCGACCAATTTTTCGTCTACCATCCCTATCCCTGGGAAGATCGAGATTGGGCGAAGGCCACCGGTTTGCCGTTGGAGAATGTCTGGTTTCGCGCGGCAGACGGCACGAAGCTGTTTGGCTGGTACGTGGAGTCCTCGGCGACGCCGGCGGTCATCTTATGGTGTCACGGGAATGCCGGGAATATCATCCACCGGCTGGACAATCTGCAGGAGCTGCATCGAATCGGCTTCTCCGTGTTCTTGTTTGATTATCGCGGATATGGCCGAAGCGAGGGAAGGCCGTCCGAAAGGGGACTGTATTCCGATGCCGTGGGCTCCTACGAATATCTGACTCGTCAACGTCGTATCCGACCGGAGCGTCTCATCATCTTCGGTCGGTCGCTTGGAGCGGCGGTGGCCGGCGAACTCGCCGTGCAACGGCCGGCATCCGCCATGATTTTAGAATCCTGTTTTCCGTCCGTGGAAGCGCTCGCAAAGTTTCATTATGGGTTGCCTCTGCACTGGCTTCTCGGCGCGCGCTTCTCGCTGATCGACCGGCTGCCCGCGCTCTCTCTTTCCAAACTCATCATTCACGGCGACCTGGACGACATAGTGCCGCTCGAGTTAGGCCGACAGGTCTTCGAAGCCGCGACCCAGCCGAAGTTGTTCTATGTGGTTCGAGGTGCGGATCACAATAACCTCTATCACGTCGGGGGGGCGCCCTATTTTCATCGTTTGAAAGAGTTCATCGGGACCGCCGTTCGCCTTTGACAGACCGCTGTTCGACCTCCTATCCATCCACAACCGATTGCCGCAGAAGGAAAACTTCATGTGGCTCCGTGGTCCAAGTCTCTTGGCTGGCGCATCCGCCCACGCATGCTATCTTTATGGATGAGACATAGAGCGAAGCACAACTTGAAAAGGGGGAGCGAAGATGAAGCAGATCGTTCGTGCGCTAGGATTGGCAATCGGATTGCTGGTTGTCCTGACGGCTTGCGACTCAGGTGCGGTGGTCGGCGGCGCGAAGAAAGACGGGCGTCCGTCGATGGGAGACGGGGCGCTCATGGCATCCGCTGATTCGGCTGGACGGAGCGAAAACGAAGAGGGCGTGCAACACTACCAGGAGAAACGATGGGATCTGGCCGAGCAGCATTTTCGCAAAGCAGTCGAAACCGATCCCAAACTAGTCGAAGCCCATTACAATCTTGGCCTCACATTGGACAAGATGGGAGATCATGACGGGGCGACGGCCTCCTTCAAGATGGCCGCTGAATTGTCTCCCAGAAGCTCGCCGATGAGAGAATCCATCATTTTAAAAGAGCACATCGGCCAATAACTTTCGCATGCATACCGGGAGGCGCCTTGCATCGGCGCCTCCTCATCTCCTCACGCGACTCCCATCGGCAAGACACAAAAGTTTGGCGCGGCCGCCATATTCTGGTACAGTGCGTTGAAGTTTGCCGACAAGAGACATTCCCTGTCCCACCGGATTTTCACGATCACAGGTGCAGGAGCGGACATCTCGCAGGAAGGTATTGTGTATCGTGAGCGGCTCGCGATGATCCGTCTGGCGTGCGCCACGTTGGCGATCACAGGATTGGCCGCATGCACGACGGTGTCCGAGGATCCGCCGACGCCTCTCTTTCAGGAAATGCCGGCAATACCTTCCTTCCTGACCGTCGATCAGAGAGACGCGATCGTGGCGCAGTCCGTTCCTGCTAAGGACCTGCGCCAGGATGATAACTTTGACCCATTTTCCAAACCGGAAGACAATGTGTATGAGGAGGAGTACGATCCCTGGGAGTCGTTCAACTACACGATGTTTGAGTTCAACCGGAAGGTGGATCGCTATGCGCTGAAGCCGGTCGCCGAGGCCTACAACGTCGTGCTGCCTGATCTCGTCCAAGTGTCGATCAGCAACTTCTTTAACCACATCCGGTATCCGCCACGGTTCTTCAATAACGTCTTTCAGGGTAAATTCAAAGGGGCGGGAGTGGAGACCGGGCGGTTTCTCATTAATACCACCTTCGGCTTGGCCGGATTTTTTGATATCGCGAAGGATCTCAACTGGGTTACTCCGGAGGAAGATACAGGACAAACATTGGGAGTGTATGGAGTCAAACCGGGACCTTATCTTATCCTTCCTTTCTTGCCCCCGTTCACCGTCAGGGATGCCATCGGTTATGTGGGGGACATCGCGCTCAACCCCATCAATTGGCTTGTCTTTCCGATCATTGAAGTCGACGGCATTCCGTCGGTTGTTGCGCACAAAAATCGAACGACCACCTCTATTGTCCAGATCGGCGGCCGCGTGGGGGAGATCGTGAACGAGCGATCGCTGAATCTGGAGAAATTTCAGGGCGTGGAAGAAGCGACGCTGGATCTGTACTCCGCTGTGCGAAACGCCTACCTGCAGAAACGAGCGAGGCAGATCAGGGAATGAAAGAGGAATTTGTTGATCTGTTGATTTGATGATCTATTGATTTACCGATTGCCAAATCATTCAGTCATCAGATCATCAGATCATCAGATCATCAGATCATCAGATCATCAGATTCTTCCTAGTTCGCATTGCCAATCAACAGATCAACAAATCATTAAATCACACTCAGTCCTCAGTTCTAAGGAATCACTCCCAATTCCCGCCCGGCTTTGGCGAATGCCGAAACGGCCCGTTCAAGCTGTTCGCGACTGTGCGCCGAAGAGATTTGCACGCGGATTCTGGCTTGGCCCTTGGGAACGACCGGGTAACTGAATCCCACCACATAGACCCCTTCTTGCAACAGTCGCTCTGCCATCTTGGTTGCGAGCGGCGCCTCCCCTAACATCACGGGAATGATCGGGTGCGTCCCCGGCACGAGAGTGAAGCCGAGCGCGGTCAGTTGTGCGCGGAAGAATGTGGCGTTCTCGCGGAGCGTGGCGCGGAGCGATTCACCTTGCGCCACAAGCTTGAGGGCTTGGATCGAAGCTATGACAATCGGTGGAGGCAGCGCGTTGGAAAACAGATAGGGCCGCGACCGCTGTCGCAGCAGTTCAATGAGTTCGGCTCTCCCCGACGTGAAGCCGCCGGTTGCACCGCCGAGCGCCTTGCCCAATGTGCTGGTGATCACATCGACTCGATCGGCAACGCCGTAATGCTCCGCTGTGCCGCGTCCGCCCCTTCCGAGCACACCTGTTGCGTGACTGTCATCGACGACGATCAGGGCATCGTAGCGATCGGCCAAATCGACAATGGTATCGAGTGGGGCCAAATCTCCATCCATCGAGAAGACGCCGTCGGTTGCGATCGCGCGCACCCGGCACGAGGCGCTTTCCTTGAGTTTTGCTTCAAGGTCGGCCATGTCGGCGTGGGCATAGCGGAACCGCCGGGCTTTGCAGAGTCGAATACCATCAATCAGGCTGGCATGATTCAGGGTATCGCTGATCACGCCATCCCGCTCATCAAGCAGAGTTTCAAAGAGCCCTCCATTGGCGTCAAAACAGGACCCATAGAGAATCGTATCCTCTGTTCCAAGGAACGCACTGAGCGCTTGCTCGAGACGCTTATGGAAGTCTTGAGTCCCACAGATAAATCGCACCGAAGCCATTCCGTAGCCGTGCTGCTTCAGCCCCTCCGCGGCAGCATGCCGGACATCCGGATGGTTGGCCAACCCCAGGTAATTGTTGGCGCAGAGATTCAAAGCTTCGCCTTGCCATTTCCCGTGCGAGACACGAATCTCCGCGCCTTGAGGACCTTGGAGAAGGCGCTCGGTCTTGTACAACCCGGCCGACCTGATCTCAGCCAGTTGCTTCTCAATGACCTTCTTAAAAGAGTTATACGCCATCTTTAGATGAGGACTGAGGACTGACCTTTATTTAATGATCTGGTGATTTCTTGATCTGGTGATTTGTTGATTGACCAAAAGGGGCAATCATCAGATCATCAGATCAACAAATCTCCCTCAGTCCTCACGGATAAAGAATTACCTTGCCGCATTGACCAGATTGGATCAACTCGAACCCGCGCGTAAAGTCCGAAAGAGGAAAGGTGTGGGTAATCACCGGTCTAATATTCAGTCCTGCCTTGAAGAGTCCGGCAAGGCGGTACCATGTTCGGAACAGGCGCCGTCCCGTCACGCCATAGACGCGGATGCCCTTAAAGATGATGTCGTTCGGAAGATCGACACTCACTGGCCCGGTGGGAATACCAAAGAGTGTGACGCGGCCGCCATTTTTTACGGCGCGGAAGGACTGATGGAGCGCGGTTGGATGGCCCGACATTTCCAGGGCTGTATCCACCCCTTCCCCGCCCGTGATATCGAGGATGGCGGCAGCGATGACGTCCGGCGCATCTGTCTTCGCATTCAGGACATGGTCCACGCCCAGTTGCTTGGCCAAGCCTAATCGGTAATCGCTGGTGTCGGATGCGATAATCACCGCCGCGCCGGAGATGCGAGCCACCGCCGCCGCAAAAAGCCCGGTCGGTCCGCACCCCGCGATGAAGACCGTATGACCGGTCACCTCTTCCGCTAAGGCGGCATCCACGGCATTGCCCAGCGGTTCCTGCAGGCACGCGAGCTCGGGTGGAAGGTCCGGAGAGGTGTTCCAAATGACTCGTTCCGGCAGAGTGACATACTGCGCAAAGGAGCCGTCGCGATCCACCCCGAGAATACGATAATTCTTACATACGTGGGCTTGGCCGGTGCGACATTGCAAACATCGACCACACGTGAGGTGAGATTCGGCCGCCACATAATCGCCCACGGCGGCCATCGACACGTCTGCCCCAATTTCGATCACCTCCCCACACAGTTCGTGACCGATGATCCGGGGCGGACGAATGCGCTCTTGCGCCCAGTCATCCCAACTGTAGATGTGGTAATCGGTGCCGCAGAGGGACGTCGCTTTCACCCGCACGACGACATCGAACGGTCCCGGTTTCGGGTCCGGCCAATCTGTCAACGTCAGTCCCGGCTCAGCAGCGAGTTTGACCACCGCCTTCATGCGCCCATTATACCAACGTGGCCGGGTGGGCAAAGAGACTTCACAAAAAAAGATGGTTGAACTAGACAGACGGGCTGGGTAGGATGCCGGTATGATCCTCTGTCGGTCCGACTGTTCCACATCCTCAACGATGTTGTTCGGTCAGGCGCTTCTCTCACTGCTCCTCGCGAGTGACCTTCCCGCGGCCGAGTCCTCTTCCAATTCTGCTTCTGCGCGTCCGGCTCCACCGGCTAAACGCTGGGTCCAATTTGCTCTTGAAAATATGGACCAGGCCGGGATATTGCCGGCAGGGAAGCCGCTGGAATTGTCCGTACTCGTGGGTGGCGTCTCCGGGACGGACGACGTAGTGGCGACGTTTGAGTCCCCGCTGTTTTACCCTCAGATAGCCACGCTCGAACCTGATTCGACACCGACTGTTCTACGAGGGTCGGTCACCTTGGAGCCCCAACCGGTTGGGCGAACTTCCGTACAACCCAAAGCGGTTCGCGTCCAGGTCACCTTCGCGCGGTCTCGCAATACAAAGCTGGAACCCATGATGACCCGTGTGGTGTACCTTACCCTGGGGCAACCAGAATCGGAGGCGGAATCGGTTGCCGAGTCTCCGCTTGTCGAAGAGAAGATTGAAAGCCGCGAAGGGCCGGACGAAACGCAACCTGACGTAGGACCGGTGATGAACGCCTTGATTGCCGAGGAAGATTTATTGCCTCTCCCGTCACCGGGAGAGGGGAAGGCTTATTGGCAGGAAGTCAGCCGACAGATCAGTCGAAGCTGGGGGCACCGCAGTCGATTCAGTCGAAAAGCGCCGACCACGGAGGCTGTGCTCGTGCGGTTCCGTATGTATGCGAGCGGCACCGCCCAATTAATTCAAATCGAGCGGGGGTCCGGCGTCCGGGACATCGACATCGCGGGAATTCAAACCATCGTCCATACACAGCCGTTTCCGCCGTTCCCCGCTGAACTCGGGACCGAGGCCGTCGATGTCCATGTCCGCATGCGAACCGGAGGGCGGACAACGGTGCGCCAGATTCAACCCCCCGCCAACCAGCGAACTGAGGCCGGGTCCACGTCCGCACGCCAGTGATCCGACAGTCCTGTCGTGATCGCAACAATCACTGATCCACATGAAGGAGGAGAGGATGGAAGGTAGGACAAGATGGGTCTGCGCTCTAGCCTGGTATGTGGTGTCCGGATGGCTGATCATCGAGACACCGGTGGTTCAGGCTGAAATGGCGCGGTATGACGTGGATCTGGACCATTCCACAGTGGAATTCAGGGTGACGCATATGGTGGTCTCCAAAACGACGGGCCGTTTCATGGAGTACAGCGGATTTATTGAAATGGATCAAGAAGCCTCGCAGGTCAAGACAATTGAGGCGATCATCAAGACGGCCTCGGTGACGACCCACCACGAGAAGCGCGACGCGCACCTCCGCAATCCGGACTTCTTCGACGTCGAAAAGCATCCGACGATGACGTACAAACTCAAAAGCTATCAAAAAAATGGAGAGGGCTATATGGCCGTAGGAGATCTCACATTACGCGGGGTGACAAAGGAGATCACCTTGATCGGGAATTTAAACGGAGTGACGAGAGATCCCTGGGGCAACGTGCGAGCGGGGTTTACGGCTGAAGGGAAACTGAATCGCAAGGACTTCGGCTTGAACTGGAGCAAAACACTGGACGCCGGGGGGCTCGTCGTCGGAGACGAAGTGTTCATCAAGTTGGACATTGAGTGCATCAAGGCCAAAAACTAACGGCTCCACCGACTGCCGAGGGAATTCGCCTCGACGTATCGCCCACGGTTCGGCCTCTCAGATAATGGACGGGGCGCTCTGGAACGAGGCTGCCGGGATTCTATCCAGACTGGTAGTGAGACGCCGCGGGACGGTGATGGGATGAAGGCGATGGTGGTTCAACAGATCGGCGATGTCCAGGCTAATCCCTTGGCCATGAGTGATGTGCCGGTACCGGAACCTGGGGTCGGCCAGGTTCGCGTGAGGATCCGGGTTTGCGGCATCTGCCGGACAGACTTGCACATTGTCGAGGGCGAGTTGCCTCCACACAAACCGCATGTCATCCCCGGGCACGAGGTGGTGGGAATAGTGGATCGCGTGGGACGGAATGTCGTTGACGTGAAGGAAGGGGATCGGGTCGGGATTGCTTGGCTCCAGGAGACCTGTGGCCACTGTGAATTCTGTCGGAGCGGACACGAAAACCTTTGCCTCGCTGCCAGGTTTACCGGGTACCATGTGGATGGGGGCTATGCGGAGTATGCGGTGGCGCCGGCTCGCTTCGCGTACCGAATTCCCGAGACATTCAGCGACGAGCAGACCGCCCCACTTCTCTGTGCCGGGATCATCGGCTACCGGGCGTTGCGCCTCAGTGGGGTGAAGCCGGGACAGCGCTTGGGACTCTATGGGTTTGGCGCGTCCGCGCACATCGCGATCCAGGTCGCGAGGCATTGGGGCTGTTCGGTGTATGTCTGTTCGCTCCAGGAAGCTCATCGGGCCCTCGCGCGCGAGCTTGGCGCGGTGTGGGCCGGTGGAGCAACGGACCCGCCGCCCGATAGATTGCACGGCGCGATTCTCTTCGCGCCGGCAGGTGAGTTGGTCCCGCCCGCGCTACAAACGCTCGAGAGAGGAGGAACGCTCGCGATCGCCGGCATCTATATGACCCCGATCCCCACGTTGAATTATAACCGAGATGTCTTCGGCGAGCGGGTCATCCGAAGCGTGACGGCGAACACGAAACAAGATGGGATCGATCTCCTGCAGGAAGCCGCGGCGATTCCGATTCGGCCGCATACGCGGCGCTTCAGGCTCGAGGAAGCGAACCAAGCTCTGCAGAGCTTGAAGGCGGGAACCATCCAAGGGGCTGGGGTGTTGGTCGTCCAATGATACAGACCATCGGCAGGCAGGCGAGTCCGCTGAAAATCAGCGCTACCCTATGGTACGATTCCACCGTATGACTCGTTGGCTCTTCATGGTCTGTCTGGCCATCGGGATGACGCAAGGCTCGGTCGCCTGGGCGCTGGAATTCACCGCCGATCAGGTGGTCAAGATCGGCGGCCAGACGCGCAAAGCGAACATTTACTATCGTGACGACAGGTGGCGCATCGAACATCAGAGTTTGAGTCCGGTCAATGTCACCATCGTGCGAAAGGACAAGCAGGTGGTCTGGATGCTCCTGTCCCGAATGAAGCATTTCAAGACCGTCCCCTACGATGCCGATCATGATCTAAAAGTAAGCGAACGACTAGAAGGAGAGGTCACGCGCGAGGAAATCGGGACGGAGACGCGAGAAGGCCATCCCACGGTGTTGTACGAAGTGACGGTGCAGCAGGGGAGCAAGACAGACGTCTATTATCAATGGCTTGCGACGGATATTCACTTTCCCATGAAGCTGGCCAGAAAAGATGGAAGCTGGATCGTGGAATATCAGCATGTGAAGCTGCGATCCGTCTCGGACTATCTGTTCCAGTTACCGGTCAACTTCCAGCCGCTGGAAGAGTTCGACCAATCGAAAAACAAGAAGTCTCAAGATCAGGCCATGTAGGTTGGTCAATGGTCAACAGTCACTGGTCACATTTTCGTTTGAAGGGGAGCAGCAAAAAGAATGAGAACCAAAATACTGATCATCATGGGTGCGCTAATTGGAATCAATAGTGCGGTCTTGGCGTTGGATGTGGCCGATGTGACCCGCGAGTGGACGGCAGAAGGAAAGAAAATTGCTGTGGAGCGGGCCAAACTGCCGGCCCATGACGAAATGGTCATGATCGGGGCCGGTGGGTTCATGATGGGAAGCGATAAGAAGATCGACCGAACCGCCTATCAGCCGGAAATTCCGCAACGGAAGATCCATCTGGATGCGTATGAGATCGACAAGTACGAAGTGACGACCGTGCAGTACCTCAAATTTGTCTTGGTCACAGCTCGACCGCCCTTGATCGACTGGCAATATGACGGGGGCAATTTTCAGGAAACGATGGCCGGTCATCCAGTGATGCACGTGTCGTGGTTCGATGCCGATGCGTACTGCAAATGGGTAGGCAAGCGTCTTCCAACGGAGGCCGAGTGGGAGAAAGCCGCGCGGGGTGAGGATGGACGGATCTATCCCTGGGGCAATCAGCCGGCGGGATTGTCGCGCTCCAATTTCGGCCGAACGGGATTGTCCGGACCAGTGCGTGACAGGCCGGAACGGCTGCTGCTTTACCCGCCGATCATTTCGGTGGACAAGTACGACAATGCGGTCAGCCCATATGGCGTCTTCCAGATGGCCGGCAACGTAGCGGAGTGGGTCGCGGACTGGTACGACCCGAAGTATTACGCGTCGGCGCCTGAGAAGAATCCAAAGGGACCGGAGAAGGGAACCCAGAAGAGTTTTCGGGGCGGCGGATGGATCGACAGCACGCCCAGTGTGCGTGTGGCCCAGCGCAATGGCACCGATCCGAACACGAAAATGAACTGGATGGGTTTCCGCTGCGCGCGAGACGGGAAGGAAGCCGTGGAACTACCACCTGACTTGAAGCCGCAACAGACCAGCGTGCGTTGAGTTGTCCAACCCACTAGCCTGACCCCCATCCTCGCCTCCAACTGAATTCTCCGTCTTTCTTTTGCGCCTAGGAATGCCCGCATCTGTGAACGGGGCCCGAAACCTTGGGGGTTTCTTTCAGAATGGAGGAGGCAGGTTTGCTCTAGGCGGCCGTCTGTACGATGATGAGTCAGGGCATCGGGCGCAGATGTGTGTATGCGACTGTTGATTCTTAACTGCGGCAGTTCCTCCGTGAAGTTTCGGCTGTTTGACGCGCCAGGATGCCAAGGCAGTAATGAGATGGGTGTGCTGACAACTGTGCTGGCAGGGGAAGTGAAGGGGATCGGACACCAGGCTGAGCTGCATGTAGAAGCCCGCGCCTCAAAGCTGGAGAATCGTCGTGACGTGAAGGACCATCACCAGGCGGTACAATGGGTCTTCGATCAGTTACCCGGTGAAACGATCGACGCGGTTGGTCATCGCGTGGTGCATGGGGGAGAGTCTTTCACGGAGTCCGTTCGAATCAGTCCTGAGATATTTCTCGAGCTGGAGCGGCTGACGGAGTTGGCCCCCTTGCACAATCCCGCCTGTCTGGCAGGCATCCGTGGCGCTCGAGAGCATATAGGCGAGAAGGTCCCGATGGTCGCGGTGTTTGATACAGCCTTTCATCGGTCGCTCCCTGCAGCAGCGTGTACATATGCCATTCCTCAGGATGTGACCGAACGTCACCACATCCGACGGTATGGGTTTCACGGGATCGCTCATGCGTCGTTGGCGAATCGATACACTGTGTGTACAGGTAAACCGCTCGAACAAGCTCGCCTCATCACCCTACAGCTCGGCAATGGATGTTCGGCTGCGGCGATTCGGAATGGTCAATCAGTGGAGACCTCGATGGGGTTGACGCCGCTCGAAGGATTGGTCATGGGAACCCGCTCGGGGGATCTCGATCCGGCGCTGGTCAGTTATCTCGTTCGGCGCGAAGGAATGTCAGTAGAAGCGGTTGAAGAGATGTTAAATGAACGCTCCGGCCTTCGAGGACTGTCCGGTCTCTCTCATGACATGGCCACGCTACTTCAGGCTGAGAAGGAGAGGCATCCAGGAGCCGCGCTCGCGATCGAGGTGTTCTGCCATCGCGTGCGCAAGTATATCGGCGCCTACCTGGCCGTGCTGGGCGGGGCCGATGCCGTCATTTTTGGCGGGGGCATCGGCGAACATGCGCCCGACATTCGGGGGCGCATCTGTCAGGGCATGGAGTGGTGCGGATTGAGCCTCGACCCTGCCCGCAATGCAGCCGTGATCGACTTGGCTACCGGTGACCTGGCCCGGATCAGTCGAAATGATGCGCGGCTGGAAGCCTACGTCGCGGCCGTTGACGAAGAAACTGAAATCGCCAAGGAAACGATGAGGTGTCTATTCAGGGAAGAAGGCAAGAGGTCGAAGCCATCCAAGATCGTAGGAGAATGATCATGCAACGCGAAAGTCAAGCGATCCAGACTCGGAGACAGGCTGCCGGTGCGTTACCGGAAAAAGAGCGTGCAGCCCTCGAGCGCTATCGGCGGGCGACCAACTATCTGACTGCCGCGCAAATATACTTGCGCGCCAATCCGTTGCTGGAGGAGCCGTTGCGGCCGGAGCATATCAAAGACCGGCTGCTCGGCCATTGGGGAACCGCGCCGGGCATCAATCTCATCTATCTGCATTTGAACCGGCTGATCCTGCAAACCGACGCCGGCATTCTGCTCATCACGGGTCCCGGCCATGGCGCTGCGGCGAATCTCGCCAACATGTATCTCGAAGGCACGCTCACGGAATTCTTTCCTGAGCTGACGCAGGACCGAGCCGGTCTACAGATTTTTTTGAGATGGTTCTCCTGGCCCGACGCCTTCCCCAGCCATCTCAGCCCATTGTATCCCGGCGTGATCCATGAAGGCGGCGAATTAGGCTATGCGCTCTCCACCGCCTTCGGCGCGGCGTTGGATAATCCGGATTTGATCGTGGCCTGCATTGTCGGCGATGGAGAGGCAGAGACGGGACCGACCGCCGGCGCCTGGCACAGCAATAAGTTTCTGAATCCCGCGACCGACGGGGCGGTTCTTTCGATTCTGCATCTCAACAGTTTCAAGATCGCCAATCCCACGATTTTCGGCTCGATGAGCGATCAAGAACTCGATGCCCTGTTTAGCGGCTACGGTTATGGCGTTCGCATCGTGCAATTGAGCCGACAGATCGATGACGACATGGGCGTGGCCGTCTCATGGGCGTACGACGAAATTCGGGACCTTCAGGGGAAGGCGCGGCGCGGCACTCTCATTGAGCGGCCACGTTGGCCGATGATCATTTTGCGCACGCCGAAGGGCTGGACGGGTCCCCAAACGATAGATGGGGAGCAGATCGAAGGCACGTTCCGATCTCATCAGGTGCCGGCCAAAGACGTGCAAACGAATCCCTCTCATCTCAAGATCATCGAGCAGTGGCTGCGGTCCTATCGGCCGAACGAACTATTCGATCGCGATGGACGTCCGGCTGAGGACATCCGTGCGCTCTGCCCAACCGGCGACCGCCGCATGGCCATGAATCCCCATGCCTTGGGCGGGAGACTCCGCCGGCCGCTAGTGCTGCCTGAGGGCAAGACATTCGCGGTTGAGGTGAAAGAACGCAGTCAGACCTTCATCGGCAATGTCGTGCAACTGGGGAATTATCTGCGAGAACTCGTGCGGCTCAACAAGGAGGCTCGCAACTTCCGCATTGTCTGCCCGGACGAATTAGAATCCAATCGACTCGGGGCCGTGCTGGACGTCACCGACCGCCAGTACGTCTGGCCGCTGCCGGAAGGCACGGAGCAGACCGGTCGTGATGGCCGGGTCCTGGAAGTGCTGAGCGAGCACAACTGCCAAGGCTGGCTCCAGGGGTACTTGCTCACCGGCCGCCATGGGCTGTTCCCCTGTTACGAAGCCTTTCTCAGCATCGTGGACGGCATGATGAACCAGTATGCCAAGTTCTTAAAGTCCGCGTTGGAAGTCTCGTGGCGCGAGCCGATTTCTTCGTTGAACTATTTGTTGACCTCGGAGGCCTGGCGGCAGGAGCACAATGGCTATTCGCATCAAGGCCCAGGCTTCATCAACAATCTGCTGACGAAGAAGGGCCACACCTATCGTATTTATCTCCCACCGGATTCCAATTGCCTCGTCGTGACGATGGAGTATTGCCTGCAGGGCACCAACTTCATCAACGTCATCATCGCCAGCAAACAGCCCATGCCGCAGTGGTTGACGATGGAGGAAGCTCGCGAACACTGCCGGGTCGGCGCGTCGATCTGGCGCTGGGCGAGCACCAACGACGGCGAAGACCCGGAAGTGCTGCTGGCTTGCTGCGGCGACAATCTGACGCTGGAAGCGTTAGCGGCCGCCGCTCTCTTGCGTCAAGAGGCGCCGGATTGGCGCGTGCGTGTCGTCAACGTGACGGATTTGTTGGTGCTGGGCATTCCACAAAAGTATCCGCACGGGCTCGATGCCGAGCGATTCCAGCGGATTTTTCCATCCAACTGCCCAGTGGTGTTCAACTTCCATGGCTATACGGCCGCCATCAAGCAATTGCTGTGGGAGCGGCCGGAGACCGGGCGGTTCGATATTAATGGATATCGTGAAGAAGGGACGACCACGACGCCGTTCGACATGCAGGTGCTCAACAAGACCAGTCGCTATCACGTGGTGATCCAGGCGGCGCAAAAAGTCGCCTCACGGAATCCTGCTAGGGCGGCGCAGGCGGAAGCGATCACGGTCAAGTATGAACGCTTGATCGAGAATCACCGTCTCTACATCCGAGAACACGGCAACGATCCGCCCGAGATCACGGAGTGGCGGTGGCCGATCACTCGATTGCCTGAGAAGACACATCGTGACTGACATTGCCGTACTGTTTTGGGATATAGGCGGGGTGATGCTGACCAACGGATGGGATCAGGCGTCCAGGGAAGAGGCCACCCGTGTCTTCAAGTTTGACTCGGCCGAGTTCGAAGCGCGCCACGCTCCTCTGAGCGAGGCGCTGGATTGCGGCCGGCTAAGTCTCGACGAGTATCTCGACCAGGTACTGTTCAACGAACCTCGGTCCTTCACCAAAGAAGCGTTCAAAAGCTTCATGTATGCCCAGTCTCAACCATGCTCCGACGTACTCCAGATCGTAAAAAAGGTCGCACAGGCTGAGAGGTATCTCGTGGCGGCGCTCAACAATGAGTCGCTGGAGCTGAATCGGTACCGAATCGAGCGCTTTCAGCTAGGAGGCTACTGCGACCTCTTTTTGAGTTCTTGTTACCTGGGCGTGCGCAAACCGGACGAGAAGATGTACTGCCTGGCCCTGCAATTGACTCAGCGTGCTCCGGAGGAGTGTCTATTCATCGACGACCGGGCGAAGAATTTGGAACCAGCCCAGCGGATGGGCATGAACACGATTCACTACCAAGACTCTCGGCAACTACGACAGGACCTGCGTCGTTATCGGGTCATCGAGGGAAGTCATGATTGAGAACTCCTCGATCCCTCATGGCGGCCCGGCGGCGCAATCATCCGCGCGCTGACTCTAGAGAGCTATCTTTCGGCGGGGTGCGCATCGGGGATGCAGTTGCAGTCTTGCACGTTTGTGAGCCCAACCGTGTGGAAAATGAGCGCAAAGTGAGTCAGCCCTGAGAGGGTGGAGAGAGCGGAGGGGACATGAAGATTCTTGTGGCGGTGGATGGCTCGAAGTACGGACGGTGGGCGGTCGAATGGGTGGGCAAGATACCCTTTGCCTCGGCTGCACAAGCCACGGCACTCCACGTGGTGGATACAGTTTCCATCCGGGCTCCGTTTATGGTGCAGCCGGTGGTAGTGGGGAATGAGCAATTCATTCGCAAAGAGATCAAGCGGCTGGAACAACGGGCGAAGAAAGTGGTCGAGGAAACGAAAGCGCTCGTGTCATCCCTGAACCTGAAGGGAACCGTGACGAAGGAACAAGGGCCCATTGCGCCTACCCTCCTGAAGCGTGCGCCGAAGCGCGATGGCTTGGTTGTCATGGGTAGCTGGGGGCTCGACGCGTTAGATCGGTTCATGCTCGGCAGCGTCTCGACCCAGGTCACGCTCCATGCGCCCTGTTCCGTGTTGGTGGTGAAGGGAGAGCCAAGGCCGATTCGACGAATTGTATTGGCGACCGATGGCTCCAAATCGTCTGACAAGGCCTTGCGGTTTCTGGTGCGAAACCTTCGGGGTCAACAAGCCGGCCCGAACGGCGATCTGTCGGTCGAGGTCGCGGTGGTTCATATCATGCCCTTTCTGAAATATCCTGAGGTCAAGGACGACGACCAGAAGCTGCACCAACGATACGCCGAACAGTTAATCAACGCCGGCTACGTGGTCGAGTCCATCTCTCAATTGGGACATCCCGCCGACGGGATTCTGAGAGTGGCCTCGCGCAAGAAACAGGACATGATCATAACGGGAGCGAAGGGCCTGGGGGCAATCGCGCGGTTCCTCCTGGGCAGTGTCTCGACAAAGGTCCTGCAGCACAGCTCCTGTTCCGTCCTCGTGGTTCGTTAAGGCGGACGTTGCGGTGAGGTCTGCATCATGTACGCGGTCCTGGCAGTGGGAGCAAATCATAGTGTTTCCGTGGGGCACGCACCGATGCGCACACCACTAAGCTCAGTGGCGTCCAGTGATTCTTGGCCGTGGAGTCGTTGCCACCGACTTCCTTAGTACCCTCTGGTACTGAGAGCAGATCACGGTGGGCGGCGAAGTGCAGTTCACCCAATATGTGGAGCCACTGACCACCTATCTCCTACCTCTTAAAGGGCGATGAGACAGACCATCATTTCCGGCCCAGCAGAAAATTGTGCCCGACGGACGAAGGCGTCGTAGAATCGCAGTGGACACCCCGACGTGAGTCTCTTCATTGGCGGAACGCGACATCGGCGATCTTGTCCTCCTCGTCGAGCAACATGATGACGTTGTCTCCAACGGATAAGGTTTCAACCTTGTCACGCAGAAAAGGCCTCACGTCCATGGTGAGGTCTCGGCTGTCTTCCGTACGAATGCTCACTTCACCGTCCGCCACGGCTTTCACAACGGTCCCCATGAGCTGCCGATTCACGCCTTTCGGTGATGAGCCTTGCCAGCCTTTGGCCGCAACGCGAAGCGCCTCGTCACTGGTAAAGGCCGTGTCCATGATTTGATTTGTCTCATCAATCAAAAAGACCGCTGGGAATCCGATCGGCACTGCTGCCAGCTTGCTGCGCACAAGTGCACGCACGCGATAGATCTGCTCGTTTTTGCCTTCTGGTTTGACGACAGCCCATTCCTGACCGACCATGAGAGGCTGGGCGAGCTGACCGTGAATAATCTGATGCGA
>JBQTHT010000163.1:0-25849 GCA_052389595.1 Nitrospiraceae bacterium | reverse complement strand
GTGGCTCGCTTCGTGGCGCTCGATGATCCGGTGATCGCCAAGGGCCAAGTCGAGCGACTCTGCCGTGAGACATTTCACTCCTTTCTTCCCATCATTTCCCTCTGATACCCGGTGATGACTAAGTGATTGGTCACTCAGGTAACATTTGTCATCGTCGGTCAAGTTGAGTACACTTCCCTCACACTCTCAGGCGAAGGAGGCGCATGTGACACAACCGTTGCGATCGTTCGGCACAGGCATGACGGTGGTGCTAGGCTTGGCAGTCCTCATTGGCTGCGCGGGCACGGGAGAAATGGTCAATGTTGACGTAAAGCCGGCGGTCTCGGGCCGGACGTTAAAGGACGCGGAACTCCTCACGGTCGTGATCGAGCCATTCGAAGATAAGCGAGCAGAGCTCAATCGTGTTGGTTCACGATCGCATCTCGGCGGCGGGCTCACGTATTACACTGTGAAGGGTGGAAGGCCCGCTGATATCGTGGTTCAGGCGCTGGCGGAGTCGCTGGAGCAGCGGGGCCTGCGCGTGACGGTCAGTAAACCCGGTGCGGCATTGCCGGCTGACGAGCCCGATATTCTGCTCACCGGGCGGATGTTGGATTTTTCGATGCAGGCCAAGAGCCGGTTTTTCTCGACGGTCCTGGATGCGAAATGCAAGTTCGTCGTGCAGGCTCGCAACAAGGTGGACCGCAGCACCACCATTCGCGATGTCGAAGCCATCCAACACCAGACGATCTTTTGGTTCACTCAGGAGGATGTCGAGCAGGGGCTGGGCGATACGCTGAAAGATGCTCTCGATCGATTCAATTCCGATACCAAGATCGAGAATCGGGCGCTGCGGCCAAGGAACTGAAGAGAACCCTCAAGTAGATCCTCCGGCTGTGGGAGAGGTACGGTGCGCGAACGGCGTTGGGAGACGGCGGGGAAGCTGGCCTTTGCAGACGTACTGGCGGTGGGTGAGCGCCTGGACGCATTAGGGTTGAAGCCCGCCGTTCCGGCGAAAGACATTATCTGTTACATCGAAGAGTGGACGGTGGCCTCGCCGGATGAACTTGATGGCTTAGATCCGTGGACGACGGAAGATGTCACTCTCGTCCACATTCGCGAAGGCTGGCGCGGCGACTTTTTCCTGCTTGCCGGCGCCTATCATACAGAGTATCAGCGCCATCAGGAGGTGGGAACCTATTGCTCGATCAGTCACCCGTGGAAACTGCGGGCTCCCTTCCGCTTACATCATCAGCGCAACATGTGTTGGCTGGGATTTCGACATGCCCATGCCTTCATCCGCATCCGTCTCCATACCACGGAGGTCGTCACGCCGGGAGAGACCAGGGCCGATGCCCAACGAATGGACTGGATCGAGGAGCGCCGCGCGGCGTTTCTGGAAGCCATCACGCTGCTGGATCTTCCTATCGAGACCGATGTCGAGAAGGACAGCGTAGTGTTGCGCCTGACCGATCAGACCATTCCATTTTTTTGTTCTTGGCCGGATGCCTTCGGCCCATGTCAATTTGAATACAATTCGTCCGATGCCTACGCATTTCTTGTGCCGACAAGCAAACTGGCGGCCACCTATGGCAACGAGTCTGCCACCGTGCGCACGTACCTCACCGGATTTTCAGAAGCGGCGCTGGAACAGTTTCAAGCCGTGGAGCCCGGAGCGCGATATGCCTACCGGTGTTCCGTCCATTGCCCACTCGATGACGTGCCGGAAATCCGGGAAGCCATTCATCCTCAGGGTAAGCTGTACGCAACCCTCTGCGAGTTTCAGACCCAGAACTTGATCCCAGAAGGCGAGGATGCGTCGGCCATCGTCGGCATCGTCGGCACGGAGGGCGGCTATCAGTTGGAGGTCCGGCTCAACCGCGCTCCGTTGAAAGAAGATGTGATGTGCGGCTGGTTGGAACGGCTGTTGGGGATGCCGGTGACGTATGCGCCGCTTCCTCCCTTCCCCTGACCAGGATGCTGAAATAGCCATCATTCTCACCCACCAACCCCCCGGCGCGCCTAGACGCGCCTTTCCCAAGCTTCGTTCTCGGCTCGAAAAAATCCTCAACGTGCCCCAAGAGGGTACGCCTCCGGTGTTTTTCTCGCCTGCGGCCTCGTCGGCAGGCTTTTTGAGCATCCTGGTATAGTTGAATAATGCTGGCTACCGCCAGAATTCAAGCGGCCTTTGCCAAACCCTTCATGCCTGCCGTGTTTTTCTTCAGCGGGGTCGGGTACGACACGCTGACCCTCACGCGCATCGACCGGCTTCAAGACAATCTGATTCTGCTCCTGTATCTCGCGCTTCTGGGATTTTTGATCATTTTGACGGGCAGGCTGGGGCTAGATAGGCCGAGCCAGGTAGCCGACGGGCTTGGAGAAGGCCCAACGTCCCATTGGCTCATTCGCGCGAGGCCCTACTATCCGATGGGGATGCAGTTCCTCATGGGGGGGCTGTTCAGCGCCTATGCGATCTTCTATTCCCGCAGTGCCTCCTTGACCGGCACCGCCGTGTTCTTCGGCGTATTGGTGGCGGTGCTGATCGTCAACGAATTTCTTCGCGATCGGCTTTCCAACCTTCGATTGCTGATCGTCCTCTATGCGCTCGTCTGTTTTGGATTCTTCACGTTTTTCCTGCCGGTAATCACAGGCTGGATGAACACGGCGATCTTTCTCCTCGGCGCCGCACTCAGTATTGTCGTGACGTTGCGCGTCGTGCAACTGATCTATCGAAACAATCCCGATCGACAGAAACGTGAAGCCGTGACGACCAGCCTCCCCGCCATCGCGTTGATCGTGGTCCTGGTCGGCTTTTATTTTCTGAACTGGATTCCACCCGTCCCGCTGTCGCTGAAATTTGGAGGGATCTACCGCGAGGTACAGCGCCAGAACGACACATTTGTTCTGACTTACGGCCGGAACTGGTATGAATTCTGGAAGCGATCGGAGAATCCGTTCCCTGCCGATGAGCCGGTCTACTGCTTCACCGCAGTGTTCGCCCCGGTGGACTTGAAGACGACGATCCATCACCACTGGTATTATCGATCGGGCAGCAACAAGCCGTTCACGCACGCCGATCGGATTTCCCTCAACATCTCAGGAGGCCGGGAAGGCGGCTACCGTGCCTATACCTTCAAGCAACGGCTCGATCCCGGCGACTGGCGGGTGGACGTGGAAGCCTCCGATGGCCGCATCATCGGACGGGTGAACTTCACAGTGGACGACCAGAAGCAAGTTGCCCACCAGCTAAAAACCATGGTGTATTGAAGAATACGTCTGCCAGGATCTCGACATTTTCTGCGACTCGGCTTACCCTCGTTTGTACTTCACGGTTCGATCACCGAATGTGCCGCTTGGATTCCTACTCCACAAAGCGGATTTTTCAGTGTTTGGTGTTGACAGCTTCATTAATAGTCAACGTGACAATGGCAAGTGAAACCGGGGACAAGTCATCAGGACATAGCGAGGGACGGCTCGCAGTCTGTCCGAATTCCCCTAACTGCGTATCGACCAGGAGTGAAGATCCGGAACACGCGATTCAACCCTATCGTTACGAGAGGACCCATGCGGAAGCCAAAGCGATGTTGATGCAAGTCATCAGTGGATTGGGCCGGGTCAAGTGGGTGAAAGAGGCAGAAACCTCCCTGCATTACGAGTTCACGAGTTTTCTTTTTCGTTTCGTGGACGATGTCGAGTTTCTGTTGGATTATCCCACCCAGACCATTCACTTCCGGTCGGCATCCCGAATCGGCCACAGCGATTTCGGCGTGAACCGGAAACGCATGGAAGAGATTCGGAAACTCCTAGAGGGCAAGCTCTAGAGGGTTGGACTTGTTCCATCACCGACGGGGAATGCCTCTACACCTCGGATAAGTCCAGAGTGCCAACACGCGTGGTCAAAAACAAATACTCTTGCACAGGGATATGGGAGGCTTGGAAATGAGAAAACTTTTCCTAGAACTGCTGCTCATCCTCTTTTTTCAGACCACGGCGATCGTTCTTGCGGAGCAAGACGTGAAGGTGACCGCCGTGATGAAAGGGTCAACCACGATTGGTGGTCAGAAGATTCAGTACCCGAAAACCGATAAAGCGGAGATGGCATCCGTACTGATAGAAATCCAACCAGGCCAGGAGAGCGGCCGCCACATGCATCCTGTGCCCACCTATGTCCACGTCCTTGAGGGAACGTTGACAGTGGAATTCGATGACAGATCTCAACAGACGTTTGAGGCGGGGAAAGCATTTCTTGAGGTTGAGAACATCTGGCATAACGGAAAAAATATGGGTCAGGTCCCACTGAAGTTCTTGGTGGTCTTTGCAGGCGAAGAGGGCAAACCAAATCTGATCAGGCCTGACAAGAAATAGCGTTCTTAGCAGCGACTAAGGCAGGAGAGACCGCAGTGGGTCCGCGATAAGGCGTTCCTCACCCGCGTGCCAAACGTTCTTGAACGTAGGCGAGAGCTGCCCGTTCAACCACGTTTGCGGAAATCTTCGGACAGACGGACAAAGGCGCCTGGACAAGTTGACACGATCACCCTTTGTCTTATGCTTTCAGAGTGGCCAGCTTACTCAAGTCCACCTTGTTCAATACGGACCGAAGATCCTCGATCGTGATGTCGCTGCCTTCAACGTGGACTACGAAGCGATTGCTGATTAGCACATCGAGCTCCCCGCTGCGGTCTGCCTTGTCATACTTCTCGTAGGCCTTGTAGCCGCGATAGGTGGTCGTTTTCTCATAGCCGGTCGAAGACTCCTTGTCGATCTCACCATTCGCCCAAGCATATAGGGCCATGCCGGCGAGCCCGCTCATGGCGCCGATGTCGGAAATCGTAATGGTGACCGACCCATGTTCTGGACCTCTGTAGGTTCCTTCCGCTTTGCTCAGGGTGATGCCAAGGGCAGACGTTTTTTCACCGGTTGCATCGGTCCGCTGCATCCCGGGTAACGCATCAGGCAACAAGTCCTTGAGTTGACGGAAGTTTACTGGTTCGACGCTCTTTCCTCCGCTTGCTGCCTGATCCAGGGATTGGACTGCGTCACCGAGGGACTTGAGCGGGTCGGCGCCGGACGGCTCCGCGTCCGTCTGTCCTCTGCCGCCTTGTGTTCTTCCTTCCATCCCTGCGCCGAGCTTCTCCAAGCCTTTCGTCAGTTGTTCCAGTTGCTTTGTGGCCTGCTCGACCGCGGGGTCCTGGCTCACGGCGATGGGAGAAGTCATGAACGTGCTCGTGAGAACCCCGATCACGACAAAGATAACAATAGCCGCGATGACGACCGCGATCGTATATCCGACCGATCGATCCGGCGGCGACTTCATCAACACGGGAAGACCTAAATAGAGGAGGTAGAGGCTATAGAGAGCTGCCAGCAGTCCAAGAACGGCAAACAACGGCAACAGAGAGAAGATCCCGCCTACCCAGGCGGCCGTACTGGCGTACGCGGCGACTTTCAATGCCTGGTTGGTATTCTGTGTGCCCGCGAAGGTCGGTGCCAGGGCGTTGATGATGAGGGCCAGAATATACACGCCGGCAAGTCCGAGGACGTAGGCCAGCACCGCCTGGGTGAGTAAGGTGGAAAGGGGAAACCGTACGGCGCCGACAAACGGAACTTGCATCCCGACCATCGACAATCCCACGAGCGTGGCGAGTGGCCCGATGGCGGCGAGCAGCATGATATAGCCCGTATACAGTTCCTGCGTGGTCGTCTGCTCGGCTTCGATGACCCGCCATTCGACTTTGGGTTGAACGAGAATGTTTTTCACCCGCTCAATGATGGGCATGGCGTTCTCCTTCGAAGCGGTTCAATTCGCGTTCCTATAGGCTGCATGACCGACAGAGATACCGTGTTGAGAAAAACGCCGACGATCAACCATAGATCGCACTCCATCCGCAGCGTAGTCGCACAGTAAGGAAATAACCGGAGAGGTGGAAAAGGCTATCACATCAGATGAGAGTTTGCTATCGTGTGCGACCCACAGTCATCTGACGCCTGCCGCCTTAACCCGCATTATTCATGAAGGCTTCTACTCCAACCGCCGACACGCCGCTGCGACGAGCCTGGCCGCTGGGTCTCCGCGGCCAGGCGGGCGGGCTCGCCGCTCAGTCGGTCGGCATCCTGTTCAAGGACGCCTTCCTTCTTCCGGCTCCGCACGCCCGTCTCGCATGGCGTCTCAGCGGTCTCGTCACGAACCCCTCATGTAATAATGCGGGTTAATCTTTTCGAAACACGCCTGTTACATTCATCTGCCTATACTCTTATGTAGGGCTGGCCCCAGTTATTAAAGACAACCAGCCTAGATGACTAGGCCCTGATGCACGAAAGGGGAAGCATGGAATATAAACCGATCATTATGGGAACTCAGAAGAAAATCGCGCTGGTCGCGCATGACAATAAAAAACGGGACCTCCTGGCGTGGGCCAAGTTTAACCGCGACCTTTTAGCGCAACATCACCTCTTTGCGACGGGAACCACCGGCAAACTATTGGAAAAGGAACTCGATCTGCCTTTCACAAAGTTGCAAAGTGGCCCGCTGGGCGGGGATCAGCAGATCGGGGGGAAGATTACCGAAGGCGAGATCGATTTCTTAATCTTCTTTTGGGACCCGCTCGAGCCGCAACCGCATGATCCTGATGTGAAAGCCTTGCTCCGGATTGCCGTGGTCTGGAACATTCCCATCGCTTGCAACCGGGCTTCTGCCGATTTTCTCATCTCCTCGTCTCTCATGCCTGACGAATATGTCCGCCTCCTGCCCGATTACGATCGGCACCGAGATCGGACTCTTGAAGTGTCCGCGTCGGTCATCACGGAGGTCGTCTGAGAAATGGCGAGTGCTCCAGTGGAACTGCGTAAGGACAGTTGGTATGTTGTAAAAGGTATGCAACTCTTCACCGCTCAAGTCTCGCGTATCACCGACCTTACGCATGACGTGCGTGAGATCGAATTGCGGCTACTTGAACCCAACAACCTGACCTTCAAGGCCGGGCAGTTCATTTCCTTTGAAGTGAAGAAGGAAGGAGCGCGAGGGCCCGTGATGAGGCCCTATTCAATCGCCTCGCCGCCCAGCCGGCCTGATCGGCTGACTCTGGTGTTGAATCTGGTCTCCGGCGGACCGGGGTCCACGTATCTCTTCAGTTTGCGAGAGGGAGATCAGACGCAATTCAAGGGTCCGGCGGGGACGTTTTATCTCAAAGATGATGGAACCAGGGATCTGTTATTCGTCGCCACCGGGACCGGCATCGCGCCGATTTGGTCCATGCTGTCGGCGCAGCTTCAGGAGGCTGCTTCCCGATCCATCACGCTCTACTGGGGGCTCAGGAGTCAGCGAGACCTGTATTACCAGGAAGAACTCGAAGAACTGGCCCGCACCCATTCCAAGTTTTCCTTCGTGACGACTCTGTCCCGCCCGGAAACCGGCTGGGACGGTGTGACGGGTCGAGTGACGACGGTCGTCGAGGAACGGATTGCGTCAGTCACCAATCTGGTGGTCTATCTTTGCGGCAATAGCGGAATGATCAAGGAGGTCACGACGATGCTCAATTCGAAGGGCCTCTGTCCCATTTACAGAGAGAAGTATTACGACGATGTCGCTGGATCGGAAGAAGACTGACTGTCAACCTTCCGCCTTGTTCGCGGCACGCTTCGTCGTATGCTGGAAGATGCACTTGGGGCACGTGTAATGGATGAACTGGCCGCCGCCGACGAGCCGTTTTCTCATCGACACTTTGCACCAGGTACAAAGGCGGTCGGGAAGGTCGGCGGTGGTTGGAGTGTGGGAATCAGGCTGCGGGGTATTCGTGTTCGACATGCGCGGCATTTTCTCCGACGGTTCCGATTGTTGTCAACCAATGGTGTCACGATTTACTAGACAGAACGGGACCGCTCGATTATAGTGCGTTCCATGTTCACCGACACCCGCTCTTCACTCTCTCACAGGAAGGACTTCATTGATGAACATGACCGCCGCCTCCGAATCAGAAATCTTACCGTCCGCGACTCCGGTCGCCTCTTCCTCGCTTCTTCTGCACGAACAAGTCGGGGCGGGGAAAGCCTGGGGACTCTCCACCTCCGTTGATCTTCAGGACTGTCGTCCTGATACAATCCGAGACCGCAATCACATAGAAGCCTACGTCGTCGCCCTCTGCAAACTGATCGGGATGAAGCGTTATGGTGAATGTCAGGTCGTGAACTTCGGAGAAGGACGGGTCGCCGGATATTCCATGGTGCAGTTGATCGAAACCTCACTGATCAGCGGGCATTTCGCCAACGATACCAACAACGCCTACCTGGATATTTTCAGCTGCAAAGGGTACGATCCAGCCGTGGTTGAAGCGTTTTCCAAAGAATACTTCGGCGCGCGCCGCAGCCAGTCATCCGCGACACTCCGTTACTAGCAGGATGTGAGAAAGTCCGCGGATACCGAAAAGCTCGGCCTGAGGCGAGAGCCCAGGAAAGAAGATTGTGCCTTCATCAATCTCACTGTGAATCTTCACCTATGCGGCCACTCGCACCATGAAGCCCAAAACAGTACAAGAGTTCTTTCAAGTCCTACCGGGAAAGTTGGACGCCGATGCAGCGGAGGGAGTGACAGCCGTTTATCAATTTGATTTAAGCGGACCTCAGGGCGGGCAATACCATGTACAGATTCAGGATGGAACTTGCGTCGTTCAAGAAGGCACGCATCCCGATCCGCACGTGACACTCGCGATGGCAGGTGACGATTGTCTGCGTATCCTGAGCGGCGAACTGCATGGAGCCTCCGTTGCCATGTCCGGACGTCTCCGTGTCAGCGGAGACCTCGGTCTTGCGATCCAACTCACGTCGCTCTTCCCTACTATTCGTGCCTAATGTCCCTGCGAACCAGCGAAGTGTGGTTATGATTGAGGCACAGTCGCGGTCTCGAATTCTTTCCGCAGCGCCGGATCTTCTCTTCTCGGGAAGCGTTCTTCAAGAATCAGATACATAGTTGGAATAAGGAATAACGTCAGAATCGTCGAGACGCTCAGGCCCCCGACGACGGCGCGAGCCAGCGGTGCGTTCGTTTCCCCGCCGGTGCCGAAGCCGATCGCCATCGGCAGCAGTCCGAAGACGGTGGCGAGGGAGGTCATGAGAATCGGCCGCAGCCGGGTCCGTGCCGCCAAGACGACCGCGTCCCGCAAGGCCGTTCCTTTTCGGCGAAGCACATTTGTATAGTCTACCAACAGCACGCCGTTCGACACGACGATTCCCAACATCATGATGATTCCCATCATCGACGTGGTGGAAAGCGTGGTGTTGGTCAGAAACAGAATGAGAATCACACCGGGAAGACCCATCGGAACCGAGAACATGATGATGAAGGGATCGAGAAGCGATTTGAATTGAGCCGCCATCACCATATAGACCAGGATTAAGGCGAGGACGCTGGCGAACATCAGTCCGGCGAATGTTTCACGCTGCTGCAGGATTTGACCGGCGATGCGGATGCTGAAGCCCGGCGGCAACTGGAGACCCGCAAAGGCGGCTTCAAGATCGTTCGCGATCGACCCGAGGTCACGATTGACCGGATTGGCCGTGATGTGGATGATGCGCTGGAAGTATTTGCGATCGATCTTCACCGGGCCTGCATTGAGCTTGAGCGACGCCACGTTTTTCAACAGCACCGGTTCGCCGGTTTTTGTCGTCAGGAGAATTTGCTCGATATCGGTCAGGTCCTTACGGTGCTCCTCGGCGAGCCACGCGCTGATGTAATACTCGTTGCCGTTCTCGGGATCAGTGTAGATGATGGGATCGGTCTGACCGTTGCCGTTCAACGAAAAAAGGACGGCATTGGCCACATCCGTCTCGCTGATGCCGAGCAAGGCCGCCTTTTCGCGATCCACAACGACGTTCACCTCCGGATAATTCTCCTCCCGGCTGACTTCGATATCGGCGAGGCCGGGTGTCTGATGCATGATGGCCTCGACCTGCCTGATCACGTCCCGTGCTTTTTCCAACTCATATCCGTAGATCTCGACATCCACCGATTTTTGCGACCCGAAACTTGTCACCCGCTTCACCAGCCCCCCCGGATCGAAAAACATCGCGACACCGGGAAACAACTTCAACACCTTCGGTCGCACCTCGTTCATGATCTGCACCTGACTGCGCGTCCGCTTATCCGGAGAGACAAGATAGACCGATACCACCGAGGTGTGCGGACCGGTGTTGGGATTGAACAGCGACGAACGACCTTGTTGCAACACGCCGGTGCTGGACACGATCGTCGCCAGTTCGTTCGACGGGATGTTGTCGCGAAGGACGCGCTCCACTTCCGCCACTTGCTGCTCGGTTTTTTCCACCCGCTGCCCGACCGGCCCGCGCACGACGATCCTGAACTGACTTTCATCCGACACCGGTAAGAACTCTGTGCCGATCAACGGCAACAGCAAGAGCGAACTGAAAAATAGGAGGACGATGCCTCCAATCAAAGTACGTCGATGTGTGAGCGCCCAACGCAGGCTGTGTTCGTAGCCCTGGTCCAGCGCCTCGTAGCGTGCCCGGCTCCACTCCATGACGCGAACGAACCATCCGGGCATGGACCGAAGCGTTTCTCGTTCAGGCTTCAGGAACTTAAAGGACAGTGCCGGCGTGACGGTCCTCGACACAAAGAAAGACGTAAACAGGGCAATCGCGATCGTGACCGTGAGGGGAATCAACAGCAAGCGGGCAATCCCGACGACGAAGAAGATCGGCAGAAAGACCACCACGGTGGTGACGGTCGAAGCGAAAATGGGCATGGCGACTTCCCGCGCCGCTTCGAGAATGGCTTCCCACCGAGCTGGGTTCTTATTGAGATGTCGCTGAATATTTTCCAACTCCACGATGGAGTCGTCCACCAACCGTCCGATGCCCAATGCCAATCCGCCCAACGTGAACACGTTCAGGGTCTGGCCCGTGAAGTACAACACGATGAACGTGACCATGATGGAGAGCGGGATCGCGACGGAAATAATGAGGGTGCTGGTCAGATTCCGGAGGAAGATCAAGATGACGGCGGCTGCCAGAACCGACCCGTGCAAGGCCTGCTCGATCAAGTTTTGAATCGATTGCCGGATATACACCGATTGGTCGAAGGAGACGCCGAGTTTGACACCAGGCGGGATGCCGATCATTTTCGGCATAGCTGTTCTCAGCGCGTCCACAACTTCGACCGTGTTGGCGATCGGCTGTTTGTTGACGCGAAGATAGACAGACCGCTGACCGTCCGTCCGCACGATGTTGGTCTGGATGTCCGACCCGTCGGTGACGGTGCCGACATCGCGTACGCGGACGGGATTTCCCTGCTGATTCAGCTTGACGATCACATCCTGAATCGGCTCGACCGTTCGAAACTGGTTGTTCGTAAAAACATTGTAGTCGAGGTTGCCGGCCTTGATGTCACCGGACGGGAGGATCAGGTTGGAGGCTTTGACCGCTTTGACGATGTCCAGGATCGAGAGCCCTCGGGCATTCAACAAAGCGGGATCCAGATTGATATTGATTTGCCGAACTTTCCCTCCCTCGACGGTCGCCGCCGCAACGTTGGCGATCTGTTCGATCTGCGGCGCGATGGTGTTAAAGGCCAGGTCGTAGAGGGCTCGTTCGTCTTGATTGCCGCCGGAGACCGTGACGAAGGCGACCGGGATATTCGAGACGTCGAACTTGACGATGAAAGGCTGGAGAATGCCCGGCGGGAGGCTATTGAGAATCTGGGTGATGCGCTGCATCACCTCCATTTGGCCGACATTGATGTCCGCGCCCCAGTTAAACCAAATCTGAACCGCTCCGATGCCTTGTTTCGAGAAGGACTCGACGTGCTCGACATTGGACGCGGAACTCACGGCCTTCTCGATGGGATAGACGACACTTTGTTCGATGTCGATCGGCGGCGCCCCCTTGTAGATGACGCCTACGAAGGCGACGGGGACTTGAATGTTGGGAAATAAATCAACCGGCAGCCGTTCCAGCGAGGTGGCGCCGAGAACGACCATCGCCAAGGACAGCATGAGGATGCCGATTCGATTTCTGAGTGCGAGGAGGGTCAGCCACATAAGCAGACGTGAAGTGTGACGCGTGAAGCGTAACGCGTGAAGGGCCACCGAGGTAGTGTGACGCGTGAGGCGTGAGATGGTGCAGTTGAGGCCTGAAGCATACGTGATCCGTGACTGAGAACTGAGCGATGAGAACTGAGTTTCTTATACGAATTCATTCATAACGCTTCACGAATGACGCATCACGCTTCACGATTAAAGCGGTTGTGCCTGCACGGGCGTGCCGTCCGTCACCAGGTCTTTTCCGGAGACGATCACTTGCTCGTTGCCGGCCAACCCTTTGGTGATTTCGATCTGATTCTCGACTCGGCTGCCGACTTCCACCGGAACGCGATGGGCTTTTCCTTCCTGCACGACATACACATATTGCAGTTCTTCCAATCGCGTGATGGCGTCCAGCGGAATTTGAATAGCGTTTGCGTGCTGGCCGACCAGCACCTCGACTCGAGCGAACATTCCGCCTTTCAGCAGGTGATCGGGATTCGGCAGGTCCACCTCCACGGTCATGGTTCGTGTCGCCCGGTTCAGCGCCTGCACGATGCGCGTGACGGCGCCTTCAAACATCCGATCGGGATAGGCCTCGGCTCTGACCTCGGCCTTCAGGCCGATTTTAATCAACGGGACGTCTTTCTCCACCACTTCGATCAGCGTCCGTACCGTTTTAATGTCATGGAGGCTCAAGATGCCGCGCGACATGGTTGAGGTGCTGGCCGTGGCGCCACTCACATACGAACCAGCGTCCAAATTCCGTTCAGCGATATACCCGGCATAGGGTGCGCGGATGTAGGAATACGCGAGGTTGGTTTCGGACTGCGCGAGCGCGACTTCCATTTGTTTCACTTGAGCGCGGAGCGATTCAGCCTGCGCCGCCGCCGCGTCGTGGGTTACTTGCGCATTGTCCAAGTCCTGTTGCGATACGAACTGGTCCTTAATCAGCGCCTCCATGCGGTCGAAGGTCAACCTGGCATTTCTGACCGTGTGGTCTTGCTGCGTGACCTTTGCCCTCGCTGCAGCGAGATTGGCTTTGGCCTGATTGACGGCATGCACATAATCCGTGTGGTCGATCTCGATCAGCAACTGATTGGCTTTGACGAAATCGCCTTTGTCCACATAGATCTTGGAAATGTAACCGTCTACACGGGAGAAGATATTGACCAGTTGATAGGGCGTCAGGTCGGCGGTGTACATGAGTCGGACGTCCAGGTCTTGTTTAAGCGGAGTGATTGTGCCCACCGTGATCATGCGCCCCTTGCGCCCGTCGGCCTTGGCGCCGTTGCTGGAAAGGCGAAACACCACGAGTCCTACGATGGCGACAAAAATGATCACGCCAAGGACCACGATCGGATGTCGAGTGACGCGGCTCATGATGTTCGCCCTTGTCGGTTCAATGACGATTGATCGATCAACAGACCACGGAGGAACATCTGGACGTATTCCGTTACGGTGTCTTCATAAGAGCGATGCATTGGGACGCCGAAGATGTCGTGCAACAGCCGATGGTGCACGATGATGCCAAAGAACGCTTGCGCCGCCAGCAGAGGATCGACCGGCCGAAACGCTCCGTCGTCGATACGCCGGCGAATGTATCCCGCCAGAAAATCATAGAAGATACGGTACTGTTTCCGGAAAAACATATCAGCCATCTCATGTTTCTCCAGCGCGCTGAAGAGCAACAACCGCAGGAGAGTGGGGTCGGCGCCTTTGCGAATGCGATAACTCGCGAGCAAGGTGAACAGCCGCGGGTCGTCCTTTTTCTTCGCCGCCTCTTCAACGGCTTCCCGCAACTCGGAATACTGCGCTTTCTCCGCGAGGATCGCGGCATACAGGGCGTGCTTTGTGGGGAAATGTTTGAACACTAACGCTTCGCTCACGCCGGCGGTTTTGGCGATCGCCTTCGTCGTCGTACCGCTAAATCCATTCGCGGCGAATAACGATGCTGCAGTTCCTATGATACTGGCCTGCCGCTCGCGAGCCGAGGCTCGATTACCGTTTGGTTTCTTGGTCATCATCGACGGTGAGTGAGTAGTTACTTACCAAAGAGATGGTACCACAAGACATTTTCACGGACAAGCTTGCGTTCACCTGTCGTGACGTAAAGACGGGGGGCTGGCTGCGAGTATGAAGAAGGAGTCGGCTGACAAAAGGACGGGGCGGGCAACTCAGGTTGGCCTTGGGCAGTTAGTAGGGGAATCGGAGGGTAAAATAGAAGGACTCTGTAGGTTCGTTCTTCCAAAAACTCTCTAGCGTCCCGGGTTCGCTAGCAACTGCAGTAGCAAGGACAGACTTTCTGAGTTCTCGTTCTGTTGCAATGACGTTCGGATTTCTTCGAGGAGCTTGTTGGCTTCGGGACTCAATCCCCCCACGACGGACCCGAGATCTCCCTGCTGTAATTCCTGTTGAATCTGAGCATCCGTGAGTTTGCCCTCGTTGAGGTTCTGCTGGAGGATCTCCGCAAGTCGCTTGATGTTTCCCCTGAGATCTGCCGGCATTGCTCCAGGGAAAATGCTTCCGGCAGGAGTGTCTTGATTCCTCCCGTGGATCTGGGCAAGGGTAGCGCCAATTAGAAAGAAGCTTCCGATGAGGACGATGAACATAGTGAGGTGTTTCATGGCTGTACTCCTCAAGTGAGTCCTTTTTCCTGTCCTTCACTATGAGATACAGCAGAGTGCTTTTCAAACGAAGATAAAATTGACTTCTATCAGGCTTAATGACCTTTCAATCGATGATGTCTGTGCCGGCGAACAACTATGCATCCGCGTCAGCCACCCCTCCTGATCTGCTGGGTTGACTCTGATCTTATCCAGCAAGTAGTCTGACCCGGCTCGCCGTCTTTGTTCCTCGCCGAACAGTGAGTTGTTCGGTCCGTCATCCATGTCTTGAACGTTTGAGAGCGTACAAGGAAAGGTTTCATCGATGGATAGAACTCCACAAGCTCATGAACAGCTGGTCGCTCTTGCCGTCCACCTAAGTGAGCGACGTCAGGATATCCTGCAAGCATGGCGTCAGGCCGCCGACAATGACCCCGAATTGACCACCGCGTCCAGCCTCTCACGCGCACAGTTCTACGACCATATCCCGGAAGTCCTCGACGCGTTCGAGCGCAAGCTATCCGCCCGGCATCGCGCGGAGAACGTCCAGGCGGAAGAGGAGCAAAAAGAAAGCGCCGCTGAACATGGATTGCACCGTTGGCAGCAAGGCTATAATCAGCGTGAGGCGATGCGCGAGTGGGGCCACCTTCAGTTATGTCTGCTGGACGAACTGGATGACTACGCCTTGGCTCATCACGATTTGGAAGAAGGCGTGATGCGCGGAGCCCGGCGAGCGTTGGCGCAGTTATGCGGCGAGGGCGTCAGTGAAAGCGCGGCACGGTATGCGCACTTGCAGCAGGCTGAGGCAGTGGGCCGTGTGCGCGATCTGGAGCGGGCGCTGGTACAGCTCAACGATCTGGATCGTCAGCGCGCAGAAGCATGGCGCGAGGTTGCGCATGATCTGCGCGGCAGGGTTGGGATTGTCCAAAACGTCTCGGAGGTGCTGAACCGTGAGGATGTGCCGGAGTGGATGCGTGTCCGATCCTTGACCATTTTGCAGAAAGGCGTGGGAGCCCTGCAGGGTTTGCTGAACGATCTCATGAGCCTGGCGCGCCTGGAAGCCGGTCATGAGAAACGGAAGATCGAACGGTTCGATGCCGCTCTCATGCTCCAAGAGCTGTGCTCAACTTCTCGGCCATTGGCCGACGAGCGCGGGTTATTCTTGAAAGCGGAAGGTCCCCCCACATTGTCCGTCGAGGGAGACGCGGTCAAGACTCAGCGCGTCGCACAGAACCTGCTGCTGAATGCCCTGAAGTATACCGAGCGCGGCGGCGTCAAGGTCACATGGGCAGAGGACTCCACAGGGGAGCGCTGGGTGCTATGTGTGCAAGACACGGGGCCGGGCTTCCTGGCCGGTAGCGCCACCCCGCTTGCCCGTGCATTAAAAGAAGCGACGGAAGAGGCCCACGAAGTGGAAGAAAAAGCGGAACCGGCCGGCGAGCCATCTGCTCACACAGAACCTGCGCCTACGCTCACCTCCCAATCTCCGCGTCGCCCCACCCAGCAACCGTCGGGGGAAGGTATCGGTCTATCGATCGTCAAGCGCCTGTGTGAGCTGCTGGATGCCAGCCTGGAGTTGGAAACGGCAGCGGGAGAAGGCACTACCTTTCGAGTGATCTTGCCTCGCCATTATAGCGTCAAGTGAAGGAGCACAGGGCTGCATGTTGTAGTTGGCAAGGGAAGACGAATAGTGACGCGAGGCGGATGGTGAGCTACTGCCGGATCTTCGCCCAAGCTTTCTGATACTCCTCAAAGGAATCGACTTCCATCCAGCCTTTGAAGATGGGGACGCAGCTCACCGTGTGGCCCCGATCGATGAGTTCTTGTAATAAATCGGTAAACGACGCTTTGACGAAACCGCCGGCCTCGTGGAAACCTTTCTGCTTGTACGTCGTCGATGAGTCGCGGTAACACTCAGTAAAGGCTTTGGCGCCCTTCTCGGAAAACATGGCCATGCCGATGAACTCACCGTGAACCTGCTCGTGCTGGAGGTGCTGGCCGATCTTGATCACGCGATTTTGTTCGTCGGGCATCACGTAGCGGAACAGGTAACTCTTGCCAGGCGGATCCTGCAAGGAAACGAGGTCGGGGTTAATGGCCTGAGTCTGGCCCTGTTGGTCGTGCCATGCGAGATCTACCACGATGGTGATGTCGGCCGGGCTCTTGAGGAGCTTTTCAAGGATGGATGTTTCGAAGATGATGTCGCCGTATAAAATGATCGTGCGTTCCTTCATCTCGTTCTCGGCGCAGAAGAGCGAGTAGAGCTCGCCGGTTTCTTCGTACCGATCGTTGTCATAGTAGCGAATGTTGGGGAGCGTGATCGCGTCTTTCTTGTAGCCGCGGACCAAGGCGATATCTTTGATGTTGCAATCGTTCAGCGCCGCGACCTGCCGTTCGAGGATGGTCTTGCCCTTAATGTCGAGCAAACACTTGGGCTTGTCTTCAATCAGCGGCAGGAGCTGCTTCTCGAAGCCGGCCGCCGCAATAATCGCAGTAATATTCTCCCCTCCAACCGGCAGAAACCGCTGCTCGTCCTGTTCCATCTGCGGCACGCCGACGATCTCATAGACTTCCTTCAGCCTGACGATGCGATCGTTGACCGATCCTGGGCGCGTGTCCTGCTTAAGCACGCTCAATGCGTCGCGCATAGCCTTGATGCTCGCGCGTACCATCTGGTTCGCGTAGATCACGATCTTGAAACCGGCGTCTTCGAGCTCCGCCGCCGTCACGCCGTCGAAGATGGTCGGGACCACCACCAGCGGCACACGACCGGACCAAGCCTTCGCCACGGTTTTCAATTCGTCGAACGTCGGGGATTTGGAGTGGATCAGGACGGCATCCGCCCCCGCCTCAGCGTAGGCTTCGGCGCGCGTGAGGGCTTCTTCCTGACCCCAGCCGGCGATGAGTGCTTCCGTGCGCGCAATCACCACGAAGTCCGGAAAGATCTGTGCTGCCTTGGCCGCTTTGATTTTGCCGCAATGTTCTTCGACGGGAATCAACTCGCGGCGCACGCCCGCGTAAAAACTGCATCGTTTGGGATAAACGTTGTCTTCGATGCAGAGGGCCGCCACGCCGGCGCGTTCACGGTCGTTGACGGTTCGCATCACGTTGAGCGCATTCCCGTATCCGGTATCGCAATCGGCGATGATGGGAATGACGACCGCCTCGGCGATGTTCCGTTCCACATCGAGTTGTTCGGATGAGGTGATGAAGCTGGCGTCGGGAATGCATTTCAACGCGGCGGAGATGCCGAAGCCGGTGGCCCAAATGGCGTCAAAGCCGGCCTGCTGGACCAGTTTCGCGCTCAGCGCGTCATGGGCGCCGACAGCTTTGATGATGCCGGGACGTTGAAGCAGTTCTCGAAGCTTGGTGGCGTTCTGCATAATTGCGCATGATGCGAAAGTGAAAAGCGGTTGTCAATGAAATTTTCTCTGGTGGGCGATTTAATAGGTCGCGCCGGCATGATCCGGCTCCGGCGCCATCCCTTCCCCGAATTTGGAGGCGAGCGATCGGCTCTCAAAAAAAATGATGCCGCGATCCGTACCGGCTTCATAGGTCATGGTGATCGCGGTGTCATCTCCCTGCCAGTTGAACTGTTGAACCGGCCCTCTGGCCATCTGCCCAGGGGTTTTATCGAGAGAGCCGAATTGAGACTGGAGATAATTGAGAATCTGTTGGTGCGTGTTTGTGCCATGATACCGGACCAGGACTCGGGCAAATTTTCCGTCGATCGTAAAAAATCGCATGGCATCCACCTTCGCCGGTCCCAATGGCGGAGTTCCTTGCCTCAACTCGTACCCCTTGATGCGGTCTCCTTGCTCCACCACGCCAAACTCAGTCGATTCGGAAAAGGCTGCACCCCATGGAATTCCCTCGAATCCTTTGGGGTCATTGGCCATCTCTCCAACTGACGCGAGCCCCGGCGTCATGACGAGGAGCGAGTCCAGAGTGAGCGCCAAGATAACGACCGGCGTGCGAATGGATTGAAGCATATGCATCCTAGGGTGCCGTATCGGCAAGCCCTTCGTTGAATCGGGGCGAGAGAGAGCGACTCTCAAAGAATACATAGCCCCGCTCGCTGTTGGCTTCATACGTCACATTGATTTCGGTTTCCGTCCCCCGCCAATTGAATTGCTGGTTCATCCCCCGCAACATCTGGCCGGGGATCCGCTCCAGCAGGCCAAACTGCTGTTCGAGGTAGGCCACGACTTGGCGGTGGATCGTCTCTCCACGATAGCGAATGGTGACACGAGCGAACTGCCCGTCGATCGAAGAAAATAAGATCGTGTCCACCGGCGTCTCTCCGAGCGTCAGAGGACCGTTCTTCGACACGTACTCGGTAATCGTCGTTGCGGTGCGCGACACGGTCAGGTCCGGCACGGCGGCGAGAGCCACGCCCCAGGGGATATTTCGAAATCCCTTCGGATCGTTCACCATCGAGACTGCTGCTGCGGGAAACAACGAGAAATGAACAGTGAGGCAGACCGCGCCCGCAAGAAAACCGATTATCGCGGGAAGCGAGCGGATGAATGAGCGAGAGGCCATGGATGCTCTCCGGCGAACACGCTAGCATGACGGCAGGATCAAGGCAACACTCCGCATATGCCGGCTTGTTTTGTTGAGAATCTGCGCGGCCTTGGCTATAATGCGCCGATTTTTTGGGAGCGTTGAATCTCCTCGTTACATTCCGGTGCAGTCGGATGTACTCATGATCGAAAGCGACGCATTCGTTACGGCTCTTCAAGATATCGGGGTCAATTTTTTCAGCGGCGTCCCGGATTCTATCCTGGGCGGGATTATCGCTGAACTGATGGAGCGACGCCTCTACACGCCCGCAGTCCGGGAGGATGAAGCTGTGGCGATGGCGGCAGGAGCCTATATGGCCGGTAAAATTCCCGCTGTGCTCATGCAGAATTCCGGCTTAGGCACCTCGCTCAACGCCTTGATTTCACTCAACATGATTTACCAGCAACCCTGCGTGCTCATCATTTCCTGGCGCGGTTTTCAGGGCAAAGATGCCCCGGAACATCTGGTTATGGGACAGACGATGACGCAGCTTCTCGACACGGTTCGGATCCCCCATCGCACGTTGTCGGAGAAAACCGCTGTGGATGATCTAAAATGGGTGGCCGAGACCTTCATGAAGCGGAGAATTCCGGTCGCCTTGCTGATTCAAAAAGGTGTCGTCAAGGGGTTGCACCCGTGAGGATGCGTGATGCCTGAATCGTAAGAATCTATTGATCTGTCGATCTGATGAATTTCGCACATTCCATTGATCATCAGATCGACAGATCAATAGATTCCGGAATTGTCCCACGAGCGACGAGATGCGCTTCACGAGAGACGAAGCATGGCACTAAGGCCGGAAGAGGGGACAATCCAGAGCCGGGCTCGAGCAATGGCGGCGGTCTTAGAGCTCTTGACCGATCAGCCGGTCATCATCTGCAATGGCTTTCCGTCCCGTGAAGCCTATAGGATTGCGGACCGCCCATCCCATTTTTATATGATTGGGTCCATGGGCGTGGCGCCGGCCATCGGGTTGGGGGTCGCGTTAGCAAAACCGAACAAGAAAGTCGTCATCTTCGACGGGGATGGCAACGTTTTAATGGGGATGGGGACGCTGGCGACAGTCGGAGCGCTCAAGCCTAAGAACTTTATTCATCTGGTCTTTGATAACGAAGTGTATGGGAGTACGGGCAATCAACCGACCATTTCGAACGTGGTGCGGCTTGAGCAGGTGGCGAAAGCCGCCGGCTATGTAAATGTGGAGCGGGTACGAGAGCGAGAGGACTTGGTGTACGAATTTCAAGATATGTTGAAGAAAGACGGCCCCAGTATGCTGCTGGTCAAGGTGACCGAGCAAGCGGAAGATGTCGGACGGGTGATGCTGGAGCCGCCGGAGATTACCAGACGGTTCATGAAAGCTATTGAATAGCGTATCTCGTGAAGCGTGGTTCGTATCGCATCGCTCGTAGGACAATTCCGGAATCTATTGATCTGTCGATCTGATGAATTCCGCATATTCAACAGGTCATCAGATGCTTTCTTCTTGCGATTGACGCTTCACGTTTCACGATTAACGGAGTACGTTCGTGATTCTGCTCAACCCCGGCCCCGTCAACGTCTCTGAGCGCGTTCGGCAGGCACTACACCGGCCGGATATCTGTCATCGCGAGCCGGAGTGTGCCGATCTGCTTCGCGGCATCAGGCAAAAGCTGCTCAAGGCCTTCGTCCCCAAAGCCGAAGACGAGTACGCCGTGATCCTGATAACCGGGTCCGGCACGGCCGCAGTCGAAGCGGCCGTCCTTTCCTCCCTTCCTTCCGGCAGACGCATGCTGATTCTCAACAATGGTGTCTATGGCGAGCGGATGTCATCCATGATCGGCGTTCATCGTCTTGGCGCGTCGGAGTTTAAACTCGACTGGGGAACTCGTCCGGACCCTGAGAAGCTTCGGCTTGCGCTCCGACAGCATCCCGAGGTGCATGCGGTGGCCATGGTGCATCATGAAACGACGACCGGCTTGATCAATCCGGTGAAGGACATCGCGGAGGTCGTGGATAGTCAGAATCGAGTGTTTGTGTTGGACAGTGTGAGCGGCTTGGGCGGGGAGGCGCTGGAGGTCGCAGGACCGCACATCTATATGGTGGTGGGGACGGCCGGCAAGTGTATCCAGGGATTCCCGGGCGTGTCGTTTGTGCTCGTGCGCAAGGGCTTCATCGAACGGATGAAAACCTATCCAAAGCGGTCGTGGTACCTCCATCTCGCGCATTATTTCGACGAAGACGGGAAGGACGTCGTCCCGTTCACGCCGGCGATTCAGCTCTATTACGCGTTTGACGAAGCGCTCAACGAATTGCTGGAAGAGGGTGTGGCCAATCGCATCGCCAGGTACAGAAAAGCGGCATCCTTGATTCGCAAGCGGATGCAGGAGCTGAATGTCAAAGCGGTCCTCGCGCCTGAATGGCAGTCCAACAGCATCACTTCCTATTATCTTCCTTCAGGCATCACCTATCAGATGTTGCATGATCGGTTGAAGGAACAGGGGTACGTGATCTATGCCGGTCAAGGGCAACTGGAAAGCAAGATTTTCCGCATCGCGAACATGGGCGCACTAACCGAACCGCAGCTGCGAGGATTTCTCCACGCCTTCGAACAGGTTCGCGAGAGCGCGACCATCCGGACATGAAAGCCATTATCCTGGCGGCCGGTGTCGGGAAACGACTCTGGCCGGTGACGCAGCACAAACCCAAGTGTCTGATTGAATTCGGAGGGCGGGCGCTCCTGCTGCGCTATTTGGACGCCTTGAGCAGTCTGGGGATCAAGCGCGCGACGCTCGTGGTCGGCTACAAACAGGAACTCATCCGGGCAGCAGTAGGAGCGGGTTGTTGCGGGGTGGGCATCAGCTATGTGGTCAATGACCAGTATCACCGCGGCAGCATTTCTTCCCTGTGGTTGGCGCGGACCGAGTTGGACGATGATGCGGTGATTATGGATGCCGATGTGCTGTTCCATCGGGAAATTCTTCGCCGGTTGATTCACTCACCCTGGCCCACGGCGTTATTAATGGATGACACCGTCAAGCAGCAAACAGAGGAATGCATGGTCGTCGTGCGGGGGGGACGAGTCGTGGCGCTGACAAAGAAGATGCCGTCGCAGTACGATTACGCGGGCGAGGGCGTGGGCTTTCTCAAAATCAGACACGCGGATACCCCTTATTTGACGAAGTCTTTGCAAGGGCATGTTGATCGAGGCGCCTGGGACATGGAATATGAAGATGGGCTCCTGGAGTTTTTTGGAGAGGTCAAAGTCGGGCACGAAAAAATCGGAGGCTTACCGTGGACGGAAATCGATTTTCCTGCTGATGTCACGAGAGCAGAGCGGGAGATCCTGCCGAAACTGGAATAAATACTGGAATAAATAAATGTCGTTCGTCGCTCGTGAAGCGTGAAGCGCAGTGTGGATGACCCTCTTCACGAATCACGAGCGACGAATAACGAGGGACGCTTCATAGCTATGAGTGAAAGTGCCGTCCAAAAAGTTGCGGACACGCAAGGTTTGACGACCGGTATTCTCCTCACCTCGACAGGACTCTTCACAAACCGTGTGCACCGGGAGATCGGTGATGTGGGACCGCTCACCCGCATCGGCGGGCTGAGCTTGTTCCAGCGCGCGGCCCTGACGTTCCAGCGGGCCGGCATCAGCCAATTGTTTGTTCTGGTCGGGGAAGAAGAGGAGGCTCTGAAACGGTGTCTGCGTCATGGGCCTCGCGTGACGATTCCAGTCCGGTGGATGCCCATTCGGGAGTTTCCGCTCGATGATCCTCGTACGTGGGAAGCCCTCGCGACAGACATCAAAGGGTTTTGTGCGGTGGTCGGGGCGCAAGCCGTCTTCTCACGAGGTTTGATCGATCGATTGCGCCAGGAAGTCCAGGATGACCGGGAGGGGCAGGCCATTGTAGTCGTCCGTCAAATGGAGGTTTGGGAGCGGCTTGTAGGCGGCAGTAATCCAGCGGCGCGCTATCGGGGCGACCGCCTGATTGCGCTCTCTGAGAATGTCGGGAAACACGCCGGCCCGCAAGGGCGTGGTGAGATCGACGAGCCGGTTGCAGCCGATCTTCTCGTACTTCCTGCCGCCCTCCTTTCTAGTTCCTCCGAGCCGGCACGTTCCGAGATAGGATCAGGCAGATTATACGATGGCGAAAGGGGCGTACGAGCCATTCGACGAGTGTTGAATCAGGCCATCACGGAAGGACGAGTCAGGGCCGTTCCGACGCTCCCCGCTTCGCCCCAATGGTATCGAGACGTGAAGGATCCCGCCGGCGCTCAGCGAGTCGAGCGAACCCTTTTTCAATCGCTGAAAGGCGAGTTTGAAGGATTCGTCGATCGCTATTTTAATCGCACGGTGTCGCGATTCTTTACGAAGCTCTTTCTGCACATCGGCCTTTCGCCCAACACGATCACGGTTCTTGCGACGATGTTGGGATTATGCGCCGCCCTCTCGTTCGCGATGGGAACCTATGCAGCCGGGATAGTGGGGGCATTGCTGTTCCAATTGGCGGCCATCATCGATTGCTGTGATGGTGAAGTCGCGCGGCTGACGTTCACTGAATCCCCCTTCGGCGCTTGGTTGGATATTGCCGCCGATAATGTCGTGCATATGGCCATCTTTGCCGGCATTGCCGGAGGCGTCTATGCCGCGCAGGGGATGACGTCCTCACTTCCATTAATGCTGGGGGCGCTGGCGGTGGTCGGTAACGCGCTCTCCTTTTGGCTTGTGACGAAAGCGCAGACCATTAGAACAACGCGAGGCTGGGAAAACCCGGCGCAGGCAGCCTGGTCGAATTTCATGTTGCACCACCTCGCAAGTCGGGATTTTTCCGTGGTCGTGTTGATCTTTGCGCTGCTTGGCAAGCTGGATTGGTTTTTGTGGATGGCCGCCGTCGGTTCGACGGTGTTTTGGCTCATGATGCTGTGGATCATTCGCCCTTCTTTGAACTCCCGTGCTTAGGCTGACACTTTTTTTCGTAGGCGTGTTCACTCTCCTCGCACTTGTTTGGCACATCGGGCCCTCTCGCATCTACGATGCTGCGGCGCAGCTTGGCCCGGTCGCTCTCGCGGTGATCCTGATTCCGTCGCTGTTAATGTACCTGGTGGAGGCGTATGGGTGGAAGGTGACCCTTGTTCCATCGACGAAGATCATTCCTTTTTGGCGGTTGCTGGCTATTCGAACGGCCGGTGAAGTGGTAAATATGACCACCCCCACCGCCTACGTCGGGGGTGAGCCGCTGAAAGCATTCTTGCTCAAGCGGTATCAGGTGCCGATGGTGGAAGGCCTGGCATCGGTTGTGATTGCAAAAACGACGATGACGATTGCGCAGGTGCTCTTTATTCTGCTGGGCATCGCGCTGGGGTTTTGGATTCTCGGGTCATCGGGCTCCTCCGGTCAGAGAGTGGTTGCGGCATTAGTGACTGTCGGTCTCCTCTTGTTCGGGACCGCCGCGTTCGTGGTGGTACAGCGTAAAGGCCTCTTTACATGGCTGCTCGGACTGTTGCGAGCAGTGGGGCTCAAGATCGCCTATCTGGAGGCCCGTGAAGAACAGCTTCGTTCCCTCGACCACACGATCTTGAGTTTCTACACCCACCATCGCCGCGAGTTTTATCTCTCGACCGGACTGTTCTTTCTGGGGTGGCTGGCCGAGGCGATGGAAGTCTTCGTCATCATTTACTATCTCGGCGGCCATGCCAACGTGTTGTCTTCGATCTCGATCGGCGCGCTCTCGGTCTTCATCAAAGGCGGGACGTTCTTCATCCCCGGCAGCCTCGGCGCGCAAGACGGCGGCAATCTGCTCCTTCTCAAAGCCTTCGGGTACTCCGATGTCGCCGGCATCACCTTCGCGCTGCTGCGACGGTTCCGCGAACTGGTGTGGATTGGGCTTGGATTGATATGCTTGGTAGTTCTGGGTAAAAAAGGTTCTATTACACCACCTCCAATGGCCACACAGGAGGGGTCGAGGAGCTGATCGAGGAGAAGGTGAAGACCTCCCACGAAATTGACTTCGGCCGATCCTTCTATAGGCTCGATACACAGGAATCTGAATTATGACAACGGCCACAAGTCATCCCTACGTCATCAGCGATGATGCCATTCTCAATGGAGTGCCGATTGTAAAGGGTACCCGCACGCCGATACGCGCGATCGCGGAATTGTGGAAATTCGGCGTGACCCCGGAAGAGATCGTGATTCGACTCCCTCACGTGACGTTGGCTCAGGTATTTGACGCGTTGAGCTACTACCAGGACCATCGCGACGAGGTCGAAAAAGATATCCTCCACAATCGTGTACCGGACGAACTGATCGACCACCGCCGTCTGCAGTGACCTCCAACCGTATCCTCAGCACGCTATATCTCGACGAAGACGTGTCGGTTCTGATCGCGGAATTGTTGCGACCGCACGGCTTCGATGTGCTCACCACCCGCGAGCGCACAACCTCGGCCAGTCCGACTCTTACACAGCTGTTATTCGCCCGCACGCAACAACGCGTCATTCTCACGCATAACCGTAGCGATTTCGAAGCGCTTCACCAGAGCGCCTTGGCCGAACAACAGGCACATGCCGGAATCATCATTGCGAACCGGCGAGCGTCCGATGCAGATCTGGCTCGACGCGCGTGATGAAACTGCTGAACCTCTTGTCGGCCGAGGAAATGAAGAACCAACTGCTGTATATCTGACCAAC
>JBQTHT010000162.1:0-7130 GCA_052389595.1 Nitrospiraceae bacterium | reverse complement strand
CGGAGCTCTCATCGAGGCGGCCGAATGATTGTCTTATTGATTCATTCATAAAGAACCCTCCTCATTTAAGAGATCTATCTCCCGACCCGGCGTGATGCTCCACTTGTATGGGCGCGAGATTATGAATAGATGGTCCATTGACGACCGACCCGTGCTTGTCGAACCGAGATCCATGACAAGGACAGTCCCACGTGTGTTCACGCGGATTCCAATGCACGATGCAGCCGAGATGCGGACAGACCGCCGAACACTTATGAACCATTCCCTGCTCATCCCGATACACGGCTACTTTGCTGAGTCCCTCGCGAATGACAGACCCGGATCCCGGAGCGATGTTCTCCTCGGACGTCACCTCGCCGCCCGTCAGCCACTCGGTATATTGTGCAGCCATATTGGCGTTTTCTTGCGCGAAGTCGAGAGCAGCGCGGATGGTGATACGTGAGGGAGCATATAATTGGGCCCAGGGATTTTTACGACCCCGAATGAGATCAGGAATAAGGATGCCGGCAATCGTCCCATGCGTCATGCCCATCCCGGAATCACCCGTGGCGACATAGACGTTCGGCTCGTCCATGGGGTTGCAGCCGATGAACCCCAATCCATCGATCGATTCCATAATTTGCCCGGACCACTCGCATTCCACCGCGCCCATCATCGGAAAACGAATTCTGGCCCAATCGGATAATCGACCATGGCGGACGTGCGTATCATTCGCCTGCCCCGTTTTGTGGTCCTCGCCCCCTACGATCAGCCAATCCCATTGTTCATTGAGTGGATGGAGTCTGATGTAATGATAGGGGTCATCGGTATCCCAATAGAGAGCCTGTGGAATCGATCCTCTGGGAATCCGGGTGCAAATCGCATAGGTGCGATAGGCGGCCTGCTTGGTGTGGATCGCGACCAAATCGTTCATCGGAGTGTTGGTGGCGACCACGACAGCGTCCGCCCGGACGATGCGTCCTGACTCCGTGGTGATTAACGCCGGCGTCCCGCCGGTCACCGACGTCGCGCGTGTCGAGGAATAGATTCGACCGCCTTCGCGTTTCAAAGCCCGAGCGAGACCGTACAAGTATTTAAGCGGGTGAAATTGCCCTTGATGTGGAAATCGCAGACAGGGCCCCGCGTTAATCGTTTCAATAGGAAAATGCTGAGCCCACTCGACTCCCCTGAGGCCGGCCCGCTGCGCCGCCGCTAATTCCTGCTCCAAGAGATCCGGTGACGTGTCCGGGGATCGGAAGAGATAGCCGTCGACGCGTGCAAACTCGCAATCGATCCGCAGCTCCTTTACCCTCTCCTCGATACAATCGATAGCGGCCGTATGACTCTCTGCTACCAGACGCGCTCCTTCTTCTCCATGTAAGCGCTCGATGTTTACGTATCGATCGTCGATCTCATTAGACAGATGCGCGGTCGTCCATCTGCTCTCTCCGGTTCCGATAGAACCCTGATCGACTACAATCACCGCCATATTGTCACGCGCCAGGCTATAGGCGATGCTCAGTCCCGATATGCCTGCTCCGATCACGCAGACGTCCGCGATGGCGTCATCCGGCAAGGCCGGACATTCCGGCGCCAGCCGATTCAGTTGCCATGGGGACCTGGTCGGTGCATTCGATTCAGTCATCGAGTTCTCCGAGATACCGTCATGACGTGGGAATCGGGAATCAACGCCCTGCCACCGACTTGTCCCGCATGTACAATCGCTTTTGCTTTGCCATGCGTATTCCGATGCTGTCCAGGTTGTCGGCAAGTGTTTCTTCCGCTTGAGGCAGCATCTCCGTCTCTTCATCCTGCACATGGTGCATGACGACCTGCATCAGGTCGTCGAATCTTTCAGCGTAGGACTCATGGTCTGATCCCAGATCCTTCAAGTCTCTAATCATTTCCTTCATGGAAGCATGTTCGTCCAGCGCTTCATTCACCAACGCTTTGCCCTCGTTGTCCGCTTGTTCCTCGAAGGCCGGATAGAATATGTCTTCTTCCAGCTGAGCATGGATCTCCAGTTCCGTAATAATTTTTTCCCCTATGGCGATCTTATCCTCGCCTCCTGATGTCTCGTAATCTTCGAAGAGACTGCGTACACGAGCATGATCATCCTTCAGCATCTGGACTGCGTCGGTCTGAGAGTGGGACGCGGAAGAGCGGCCGGACTTCGATCGTGATTGCCGCTTGCGCGGGACTGCATGCCGGCGTGTCGTGCTCACGCGCCGTTTGGTTGATCCCTTTCTCGTAGATTTCCTCGTTGTGGGCATGACAGTTCTCCTTGGAAGTTCAAGACCGATGTGGATTGATTGTGATTCAGGCATCCAAACTTACGTGTGAACCGCTGCAAGCGACGTACCGTTTGATGCCGCGCAATCCAAAAGCAAGGATGTATGCAACCAATCGGTGGATCGAATGATTCTAGACGGTGTTCGAGGGATCTTGGTCGGAGGGGGCTATTGGCCGTTAAAACCCAGTGGGATTACATAAGAATCCATCCAAGGCACTGAGATCTTTGCACATTATGAATGTCCGCACACATTGTCTCTAGGAGGACACGTCGCACCGGTCGATCACGAGTCCAACTAACAAGCCTTCGAATGATTATCCAGGCCAAACATGTTGGTAGCAAGCGACAGTCTGTCTCACTCCAATCGGTATAAAGACAAGTTGCTCTCCACTGCGAGGAGGTTCATAACGGCCCATCAGTCACGACTCTTCTAACTTGTGATAAGACACGAAAATGAATTTCTTGAGGTGCTCTAACCGGGTTTGGCGATGTAGGCATGGGGCTTGCGTTTCGCCTAAAAGGGTCGATGAGGGTGAAGGTGTATGCAAATTCGTCGATCAGCGTAAAGGCTGGAGCGCTCGATTAGAAGAAGAACAACATGCCAAAGACCGAACATCTGCGAGGCGTGGGGAAGAAAAGGGTCTGGGCGAGTATGGAAAACGAGCTGAAGAAGCGGTCGCACGCACGGTTATGAAGCGACACAAACGGAAACGTCATCGGAAGGGACAGTAAGGACCGCTCATGCCTCAACTGCGTCGGCCCAAGCCGCCGTTTCCTCCTCAACATCAGGACAAGCCGGGAGAGGAATCGGAACTGAAACCGCGCCCAAAATACAAAGCGCCGTTGTATCGCGGCGCCGGCAAGCTGGAAGGCAAGAGCGCTCTTATTACGGGCGGAGATTCAGGAATCGGCCGAGCGGTAGCCGTGTTGTTTGCCCGCGAGGGCGCCCATGTGGCGATCGTTCATTTGATCGAAGAAGAGCATGACGCGGCAGAGACTCTCCGCGCAATCGAAGCTGAAGGTCGGCGGGGCCTCCTGCTGGCTGGAGATGTGACGCAATCGGAATTTTGCCGCGAAGCGGTAGAACAGATCGTAAAAACATTCGGCAAGTTGGATGTGCTCGTCAACAACGCGGCTTTTCAACAGCACCAGGATCGACTGGAAGATATTGCTGAAGCGCAATGGGACCGCACGTTTAAAACCAACATTTATGGCTATTATTACATGACGCGGGCGGCGTTACCGCACATGAAGGCAGGCGGGACGATCGTGAATTGCGGCTCTATCGCAGGCCTTCGAGGCAGTAAGAATTTGCTCGACTATGCGTCAACCAAGGGCGCGATCCACGCCTTTACCAAATCGCTGGCCCAGAACCTCGTCGACAAGGGCATTCGGGTGAATTGCGTGGCCCCCGGGCCGGTCTGGACGCCGTTAAACCCCTCCGATCAAGCGGCTGAAGCAATGATTCACTTTGGCGAGCAAACGCCGATGAGACGCCCAGCTCAGCCGGAAGAAATCGCGCCGGCGTTTGTGTTCTTTGCTTCGGAAGCCGATTCGAGTTACGTCACCGGCGAAGTGTTGACGCTTCTCGGTGGCGAGATTGCTGCATCATAACCATGCCTAAGGTATTACGTTGGTCGGTCGGCATCCTCATCGTGCTTGTGCTTCTTGTCGGCTTGGCGCTCGCACTTATCGACGAGCCATTACGTGCATATATGGAACGCGAAGCCAGTAACCGCCTCAAAGGTTATGATCTACAAATTGGAAAGTTAGATCTGCATCCGATCCGGTTGTCTCTCGAACTTGGAAACGTCGTGCTTCGACAGGAAGAGCATCCGGATCCGCCGGTCGCTCAAATACCCGCGTGGAGCGCAAGCTTGGAGTGGCGGGGATTGCTGCGGGGGGCGTTAGTCGGGGATATGACGATCGAGCGTCCTCAGATTCATTTCACCCGACCGCAAGCCAAGAGCGAGATAAAGGAAGCCGCGGAAGCGACCGATGAGCAGGACCGAGGATGGCAGGATGCCGTACAGGCGATCTTCCCGCTTCATATCGAACTCTCGATCCGCGATGCCGACATTACGTATCGCGATTCTTCCGAAGCGAAGCCGCTTCATTTTCGGCACGCGCAGTTTCAAGCCAGTAATATCCGTAATATCCGGTCTAAGAAGCGCACCTACCCCTCGGAGGTTCGGGTAGAAAGCGAGGTGTTTGAAAACGGCCGGCTCGTGGTGGATGGAACGGCGGACTTTCTATCGGAACCCTATCTTGGAGTGAAGGCGGACGTAGAGTTTGAAAACGTCATTCTGGCGGATCTGGTGTCGTTGGTAGGTCGATATAATGTTCAACTCCGCCAGGGGACGTTATCGGCCAAGGGGCATGTAGAGCTGTCTCCGCACGCGAAGGACGTGCAACTGACCGAGTTATTCATGGACGGTGTGCGTTTGGACTATGTGCATGCGACACGTACCGGCCAGACCGAGCAACGGCGAGCGAAAGCCGTTGGACGAGCGGCAGAAGACGCCAGCAACAATCAAAAGTTTCGGCTGAAAATCGCTCGGGGCAAGATCGTCAACAGCGAATTTGGATTCGTGAACCAGGCAACGAAGCCGCAATATCGCGTATTTTTATCCGGCGCTCAAGCCGACATGGACAATTTCAGCAATCAACTGCGAGAGGGAACCGCCGCGATCAAGATCACCGGAAAATTCATGGGCAGCGGCGCGACCGTCGTTCAAGGCGCGTTCCGCCCGGAAACGCGGTCGCCGGACTTTGATCTCTCGATGCAGATCGTCAAGACACAGATGAAATCCATGAACGATGTGATACGGGCGTACGGGGCGTTCGATGTCGCCCAGGGGCTCTTTTCACTGTTTGCCGAGATGAACGTCAAGAACGGCGCCATCGACGGGTACGTGAAGCCGATGTTCAAGAATGTGGATGTCTATCATCCGGCTCAGGATAACGATAAGGGCCTGTTGAAGAAAATTTATGAAGGAGTGGTTGGAGGAATTTCTGAATTCTTGGAGAACGAGCCGAGGGAGGAAGTTGCGACGGAAACTGAGGTGTCCGGGCCGGTTGAGAATCCACAAGCGAGCACGTGGGAGGTGGTGGTAAAGCTGATTCAAAATGCGTTCTTTGAGGCGGTTCTTCCAGGATTTCAAAGAAGAGCCGGTTGACCGGTTGGATGTTCTTATGAGGGCAGCAAGAATGGGGCACGCAGTGTCTTATAACCCGTGGCGCTTGGGGGACCTTTCAATCATTGAATTAGGGCGTCGTCTATGGAAGGAGTCTCAGAGCGACGACATTCTGGGTCGCGCGGCGCAATTGGCCTATTACTTCGTACTGGCTCTGTTTCCAGCCCTCTTGTTTTTGACGGCGCTGGTTGGGTTTCTCCCGCTGGAGCGCATCATGCCGAGACTGATGAATTATCTTGGCAACCTTCTGCCGTCGGATGCGCTGTCCCTTGTAGAAAAATATCTACAGCAGGTGGTGAGAGGCAGCGGCAAAGATATTTTATCGCTGGGATTGGTCGGCGCTCTGTGGGCTTCTTCCAGCGGCGTCACCGCCGTGATGGATTCACTGAATGCCGTGTATAACGCCGCCGAAACCCGTCCCTATTGGAAGGTGCGCCTGATCGCCGTGGCGATGACCGTCGGCTTGGCCGGGTTTATCATTGCGTCGACCACCTTGGTGCTCTATGGAGAGCATATCGGCGCGTGGGTCGCCAACCTGATCGGCTTCGGATGGCTGTTTACCATGGGCTGGGTCCTGGTGCAGTGGCCTCTGGCGGTCGCTCTGATGCTGTTTGCCGTGGGAGTCCTGTATTACTTCGCCCCGAATATCGACCAGGATTGGCAGTGGGTGACTCCGGGGTCGCTGTTTGCCGTCGTCATGTGGCTCATCGTATCGCTCGGTTTCAAACTCTATGTGGAGAACTTCGGGAATTACAACGCCGCTTATGGCTCCATCGCCGGGGTGATCGTGCTCATGTTGTGGTTTTACCTGAGCGGTATTGTGCTGCTGAGCGGAGGCGAAATCAATTCGGAAATCGCCAAGGCGGCGGGAATATCGGCGAAGCGGTCGGAATCAGTCCGGTGGACCGGACCTCGTCAGGCCGTCGGAGCATGAATTAGGAGGAGAGATTGCCATGCCACGCGTACTCTGGAAAGGGGCCATCAGCTTTGGCCTGGTGCATATTCCGGTCGGTCTCTACTCGGCGGAGAAACGCAACGAGCTGAATCTGACCATGCTGGACAGGCGGACGATGTCGCCGGTAGGATTCAAACGGGTGAATAAGAAGACCGGGGATGAAGTCCCCTGGGAGGAAATCGTCAAAGGTTACGAATATGAGGATGGTCAGTATGTGGTTCTCGGGGAAGAGGACTTTCGCCGGGCCAACGTCGAGGCGACCCAAACCGTGGACATCGTCACATTTGTCGAGGCGAAAGAGCTCTCCCCGGTCTATTACGAAACGCCGTACTACCTGGCGCCCGTGAAGCGAGGAGAAAAGGGGTATGCGCTTCTGAGAGAGACCTTGAAACGTTCACACAAGGTCGGTATCGCCAATGTCGTGGTCAGGACCAAGCAATACGTGGCGGCGCTCATTCCTGTCGATGACATCATTGTATTGAACACCTTTCGATACGCCGACGAAATTCGCTCCACGAAAGAACTTGAATTGCCGTCATCCAACCTGAAAGAAGTCGGAGTCAGCGTGAGAGAGATCGAGATGGCGAGCCGTCTCGTGGATGACATGTCGGAGGAGTGGGATCCCACTCGGTATCACGACCCTTACAGGGAGGATCTTTTTGCCGTGATCGAGAAGAAGCTCTAGGCCGGACAAACAGCGGTCCTT
>JBQTHT010000161.1:0-58316 GCA_052389595.1 Nitrospiraceae bacterium | reverse complement strand
CGTCGGTGCATCTGCACCGACGTCGAAACGTCCGTTCGAACCGGAAAGCACCAACTTACTCCCATGCACACCGAGTGGAACCGTGTAGGCCAGGGTCTGAAAGAGCAATTGGTCCGGATGCTCGCCGACGATGCCATTCACGTTGAGCGTCGCGCCACTGAACAATACATTTCCGATTTCGACGCCTCCCCCGAACCGATTCCGTGAAATCGTGTTGAACCCGTAGTTGTTATAGTCGAATGACACATGCAGGGGGCGCGTGTCCTCGACTTTGGCCCGAAGGTCGGTCGCTCCAGTCGAGATCCCGGGTTCCAGGGTTGCTGACACTTTGAGGTCGGGGTATTCGTTCAAGAGCAGCAGTGAGCGTTCGAGAGAAATGTTGCGAATAGTGCGCTCTTCCATGACCGGGGCGAAGTGCTTGCGGATAAAGTCGGTGGAATAAAATTGATTGCCCGAAATCAGGAGATCTCCCAGCGTTCCTTCCAGAACGGCGATTTCGACGATTCCATAACGGATTTCTTGCTGAGGCACATAGGCACTGGCGAGCGTATAGCCCTTTCGCTTGTACAGCTCGGTGACTTGGGAAGCAGCCTCTTCCAGAATAGCAAGATCCAACGCTTTACCGGTATACTCCTCCACCACTTCAGCGAGTTCGTCTTCACGGATCACCCTGTTCCCCGTAAAGGTAAAGCCTTGAATGACGGCCATGTTCGGGGTGATCGGTTGTTCCCCGAAACTCGACAACGGCAGGAAGGTAATCATCAGATACATGAGGAGAACAATGGCTTGAGAAATCGTGCCGGCAACTTGCCACGAGACCTTTGGCAAGTGTCCCCTAGGGGAGCAGGCTAGCCATGCGGGGGTTGTTTGAGATAGGCTACGGATCGAAGGGAAGACTTGTTGGTCTCTTGGTATCACTGATAGATAACGTGTAAATCAGGTAAGACGTCCCGAAGTCCTTCATTCTGCCTGTCGCTGGGGAAGTGAAACCGCAGGATGTTCGGAATGTTTGGCGCCATTATGATGAACTCCAGCAGTCTCCTCGCGCGATGGCTTCTTCTGGGGGTTCTGTTGACCTCCATCGGCTGTACTACTCCGAGAGACTCCTCGATCGGGTCAGAGTCCGGAGCGGAATCGAAGCAAGGAGAACCTCCTGCGGAAGTGGAGCGGACTCCCGCTCCGAAGCCTCCGAGCACGACCTGCCCCCCGGCGATGAAAGGGTCGTGCTGAATCAGCGGCATCGGGACAACATCTCGCTCTTTTCGGAGTGGACACAGGTCTGGCCTCGACCGTAACGTGAAAGGCGTAAACGGTCAACGAAAAGACCGATTTTCTCGTGAGTTAGAGCAGTCTTTCCCATGGTCAAAGGATCGAGGTGAGGATGCTGAAAGATGATCTTGCGCAAACCTTTCATGCTACGTCGTCGTTTAAGTGGGATTCCCGCAGTGGATTTAAATTGGCATCCGGATTGATGAGTCCGTTCTATGTTGATTGTCGAGCCCTCATGGCTCACCCTGATGCGAGACGCTTGGTGGCGCAATTGGCCTGGGAGCGGATCAAAGATTTGGATGTCGACTGCATTGGTGGATTGGAAATCGGGGCGATTTCCATCGCGACGTCGATCTCGGACTATGCATATTTGGCAAAACCCAGCCGCCGGTGGCGGACTTTCCTTGTGCGGAAGCAGGCCAAAGACCATGGGTTAGGAAAGCTGCTGGAAGGAGCTGTCAAACCGGGCGATCGGGCGCTGATCGTGGATGATGTGCTAACCAGCGGAGGGTCCGTGATCAAGGCCATTGCGGCAGCGCGTGAATCGGGCCTGGAGATTCGGTACGCGCTAGTGATTGTCGATCGAAACGAACAGGATGGACGCGCTCAGGTTGAGAGGAATGATGTCACGCTCTTGAGCCTGCTCACGATTGAGGACTTGAAGGAGCACCAAAAAGAACTACCTGTAGGCGGCGCATGAGGTGGGTTTCCTACTTGCATTGAAATTGAATTCCCCAGCGACGTTCACGAACGATCTCTTCGGTGCCTTGTACTACAGCTGAGACACGCGTTCTTCCCTTCGCCTCCCCCTCCCGAACGATCATGTACTGACCGGCGCATTGCTCCTGGATAAGCTTGATCGCCTCGTTCCGGAACGAGGACACCATGTGGCCTTGCTCCCCTTTATAAGAATAGACCACGATACCGCCCTGTTCGGTTTCCTGCAGAAGCTTGGCTCCTTCTGCGCAGCCATGGAGTAAGGCTAGACATGCCAGGACCCTTGCTCTTGACCAGACTTTCATCTCGCTCCTATCATAGGACTATTCGGATACGCCAGATATTCCACTCCTGAACCAATGAGGAGGCAGTATTATGCGCCGCATCGCGTTCAAGCTTAATCTCGTCGTTGCCTTGCTCGTAATTAGCGGCTCTCTTGTGATGGCCCATCACTCGTACCTGCTGTCGGTGCAGCAACTGAAGGCGGGATTGACGAAGGCTCCCTCCTTGGCAAAAAAGGGGTTCTTCTTGGTGGATGTGCGGTCCCCGCAGGAACATGCTACGGGTATGATTCCGGGAACGGATGTGAACATCGATTTTCGTGAAATCAAGACCCGTCACCGTGAGATCGGCGCCAAGCCCGATGATCATATTGTGGTTTACTGTCAGTCGGGTCATCGGAGCAACATTGCGGCGGAAGCGCTTGCAGACTTAGGGTATGGCCACGTTTATAACGTCAATGGCAGCATGAATGCGTGGGTGGAAGCCGGCTTTCCTGTGGAGCCGCCGCGTCGCTGATTCGTCAGTGTGAGCTGAGACGGGACTGCTCTTCAACTTGTTGAGTCGGCCGCGTTCCGCTCGTGATGTGGGGGCGCGGTGTGATGCTTATGACAGTCGGTAGCGGAATGTGTCGCCCCATGGTGCCCTCCACGGTCGACTGCCATGGATAAGTGGGGTGGTCCACAAGCAGGTCCTGGCTGACATACACATCGGAAGAAGAACCTCCATCCATCGCCATTGCTTGGCGGATTGCGGCGAATCCCGTGTGGAGGCATTGAGCCAATCCGTGCAACGATACCACGTCAGTCGTTTTGATGATAAGAATTCGCCCTGCCCCATCTTCGGCTACTACCGTCTGGGCTGCGCGTTTTCCCGTCTGACGAACGCGCGGCTTCCCGGTCCGATCCAGCAGCATCAGCGATTGCGCAGCCTCACGATACGGTGATTGGTCCTCTCGAAACGACTCGAACTCCAAATCGAGCACCCGTGCCTTGCGCAGACGAGGGTCTACCGGCTCAGCTAAAAAGAGCGCTCGCCAGGACGGATGGCGTTTCGCGCCGAGGATTCGTCCCCCTTTCAGAAGCAGTCCCAGATAGGAATAATCTTCACGAAACAGGCCGGCATTAAAGACTACGGCTGCGCCTGTGCGCCGCTGCCAGTCTTGAATCATCAGGGGGCCGGACAGGCCTTCATCCTGAAAGTGATGGATGGAGAATCGAAAACGTTCCGGGTCGATCCTCACCATCAGCAGCGGTGGAACATCATGACAGGTCGCACTGGGTTGCCAAAGACTGAGCGCTAGTCCGTCTTCGAGCGCGTTCCAGTTCAGGTCTTGAGCCAAAGAGGGTCTTGCCACCGTGATGCAGAGAGCGGTCATCGCCATTGCCAGATGAACCAGCGCCGGCCTAGCTGGCATCCGGCGCTTAGCGCGGCATTTTCCGTTCACAGGCCATTTCATACGGGGTTTGTGGGTCATGTGCGGCTACGACGACCGAGGCGTCTCTCTTCGAATAGGTCCATCTGTCCGGATCGAAGTTGTCCGTTGGATCCTCGAGGTGAGGAAGATGTCGCCCCCACTGTTTGCTGTGGCGGAAGATGACCATCCGGGGTGGTCGGTGAGACCAACCGTCCGTCGAGCGCGTCACGAAGCGTCGTGATCAATGCTTCGGGTGAAAGGGGTTTTTGCAAAAAGGCGGTCGTGGCGGCATCAAGCCCTTGATCGATTCCCAGATCATCGGTATAGCCGGACATGAAAATCACTTTCAGACCGGGCCGGAGCGCGCGCAAGTGATTGGCCACTTCTCGACCGCTCATCCCCGGCATCACGATATCCGTAATCAGGACATGAAAGGATCCCGCCTGTTGCGTTGCGAAGAGGCAGGCTTCGACTCCATTCTTTGCCTCAATCACCTGATATCCCACTTGGCGGAGTTGATCTCGTACGACTTCGCGAACCGCCGGCTCATCCTCGACCAACAACACCGTCTCGCTTCCCCTCGAAACGGACAGCGGTGCGTCTTGGGCGGAAATCGTCTCTGGTTGCCGCTCAATCTGCGGGAGATAGATGTCGAACGTGGTGCCCTCCCCAACCGCGCTCGTCAGATCTACACGACCCCCACTCTGGGTGACGATGCCATAGACGGTCGACAACCCCAGCCCAGTGCCTTTCCCCTCTTCTTTCGTGGTGAAGAACGGCTCGAACACGTGGGATTGTGTGTCGGCATCCATGCCGCACCCCGTGTCGGAAACGGATACTTTCATATACGGGCCGGCTGCGAGGGGTTGAAGTGCAGATAAGGGGGGGCGTGAGAGCACGACTGTTGAAATGCGAATCGTCAACGATCCGCCATGAGGCATGGCATCACGAGCATTGACCACGAGGTTCATGAGCACTTGTTCGAGTTGTCCCGGGTCCGCTTTGACATAACCGTCGTCCGGATCTCTTTCGATGATGAGTTGGATGTTTTCACCGACCAGCCTGCGCAGCATGGCTTCCACATTCATCACGACGGCATTCAGGCTCACAATTCTTGGTTCAAGAGGCTGCTTGCGACTGAAGGCAAGCAGCTGACGAATCAAGACGGCGGCTCGCTCTCCTGCTTTTTGCGTTTCGGCGATCTTGCTGCGCAGAGAATGCTGTGCACCCAGCTCATTCAACAGCACTTGGCTGTACCCCATAATCACGGTCAGCAGGTTGTTGAAATCGTGCGCCAACCCTCCGGCAAGTCTGCCGACGGCCTCCATCTTTTGGGCTTGGCGGAACTGCCGTTCGCTCTGCCGGAGCGCTTCTTCGGCTTTCTTTCGTTCCGTGCGTTCGGCCAACTCCCGAAGCACGCGTTGAACGGATGGGACCAGTCGTCCTAGCCGCTGTTTTAAGATATAGTCCGTCGCGCCGCGCAGCATCGCATCGATGGCCAATTCTTCGCCCAGCGTCGCGGAAACAAAGACGAACGGCACATCCGGGCAATGTTCACGCGCCAGCGTCAACGCGGCGAGTCCATCAAAAGAGGGCAGCGAGTAATCGGCGAGAATCATGTCGAATCCGGCCTGCTGCAGCGCGGCCAGAAAATCGTCGCGCGCGTCCACACGGTGAACTTCGCAGACGATGCCCCCTTCCACGAGCATCGAGAGAACGAGGTCGGCGTCGGTAGGGTCGTCTTCGAGATGAAGCAGACGCAGAGGAGGCTTCACCAGCTGTCTCCATTGGCGCCCCCGAGTACAAGCCAAGCTGCACTCATGTAGAGTGGCCGATTCCTTCCGGAGGAGGTTCGTTGATGACGCCCCAGAACAGGCCAAGTTCTTTGACCGCCTGCAGGAACCGATGAAACTCCACCGGCTTGACCACATACGCGTTCGCGCCTAACGCGTAGCTTTCTATCAAATCGCGCTCTTCGCGAGAAGACGTCAGCATGACGACGGGAATAGGTTTGAGTTTGCTGTCGGCTTTGATGGTGCGCAGCACTTCGAGTCCGTCCACCTTCGGCATCTTCAGATCCAAAAACACCACCGCCGGATTGCCCTGCAGGCGCGTCCTGAACTGTCCGCGGCAATAGAGGTAATCGAGCACTTCGGCTCCGTCGTGGCAAATGACGACCTTATCGGCGAGGCGATGTTCTTCCATTGCCGCCAAAGCCAGCTCTGCGTCCCGAGGATTGTCTTCGGCCAGCAGAATAGGTTTAAATCCACTCATCAATCAGGCCTCTTGCTCGGCAAGGAGAAAAAGAATGTGGCGCCGTGATCGAGCGCTCCTTCCGCCCACGTACGCCCTCCATGTCGGTGGACGATGCGACGAACATTGGCAAGGCCGATGCCGGTACCTTCGAACTCGTCGGATCGATGCAATCGTTGAAATACACCGAACAGTTTAGGCGCATACTGCATGTCGAATCCTACCCCGTTGTCTCGCACGAAGACGACCGATTCGTCCGGCTTGCTGTGATCGCACCCGATCTCAATCTTTGCCAGCGGCCGGGTACCGGTGAACTTCACGGCGTTGGCGATGAGGTTCACCAAAACTTGCCGCAGCATCGCGGGGTCCCCTTGAACCGGCGGCAGCGCTCCAATTGTCCAGGAGATCGTGCGTCCTTGCAAGTCATGCCGTAAATCGTGCAGGACGTCCTTGACAAGCTGATCGAGGTTGACGGTCGCGCGCAACATTTCGGTGCGGCCCATGCGAGAGAAGACTAAGAGGTCGTCGATCAACTGGCCCATCTGCTTGGCGGATTCAGAGATTGTGTCCAGGTAGCGGCGGGCTTTGTCGCTCAGCGATTCCGCGGCACTTTTCTGGAGCAAGGCGGCATAGCCGTCGATGTGGCGCAGCGGAGCCCGGAGATCGTGAGATACCGAATAGCTGAACGCTTCCAATTCCTTGTTGGCTGCTTCGAGGAGTTCGCCGCGGCGCTGAAGCTCGGCCGCCACGCGCTTTCGCTCCGTGATGTCGTGACGGATGAGATAATACACCGAGGCCAGCAGGGCGAATTGGAGCAGGGCTCCGATGCCCAGCAGGACGATCGTGATGCGGGTACTCGACGTCGATTCGCCTACCCGCAGGCGCAGGGACTGGTTTTCGTCGTTCACCATTTCGGCAACGACGCTGTGGATCGACTCCAATTCTTGCTTCGCGCCGCCGCTCAGGGCCAATTGACGAACACTCTCAAATCCTTGTTTCCTGCGCAAGGCGACGGCTGCGGCCTCGGCGGTCAATTGCTTTTGAATCAGATGATCGAGTTGGGCGACTCGACTGGTTTGAGCGGAAGAACTCGCTGTTTTCTCCCTGAGATACCGAATGTAGTTGGGGGTCCGATCCAACGCGATCTGATATGAACCTAGATAATGATCGTCTCCTGTGACCAGAAAGCGCCGATTGCCGGATTCCGCGTCTTCCAATGCGCTGATGATGCTGTCAAGCGTGAAAACGATGTCATGACTCTGGGCATCCAGTCGGTTGTTCTTGATGAGGGTGTTGGTGGTGCGATACGAGATGGCGCTGATGACTAGGATGCCGGCGAACACGAGGCCAAACCCCACCAGGATCCTTTGCTCGATCGGCCACGCGAGAGGCCACTGCAGCGTGGGGAGCCGGTTCAGACGTGAAAAAAAGGACTGATAGCGATTCGGTTGGATCATGAGCTGATCGTTGGAGAATCCAGCGTCACAGCCCCTTGTTTGTCGACAGGAGGTCGAGGGGAAATGCGGAATCGAAAGCCAGGCCCAAACGACTAGAATGTACCTCGCCTGTCCCGACGCTGCAATAAATATTATAGAAGAGGTATGCGCGCAGCCGGCTCGCGGGCGGGACGCGACGGATCGGAAATAAGAGGAATGCGGAAGAGCACTAGCTGCCGAACGGGAGTGTTGGAGAGACGGCAGCAGCCGACGGACCGGCGAATTTGGAGAACATCAACGTGGCCGCCACCACCCAATCGACGAATGGTTGTGGATAGATACCGATGAGCATGGTACCGGCCAGTCCGACATAGATCACCGCCTTCATCGGCCCGGAGATGGTTAAGGGAGAGGGGTCGTTCGGTTCGTTGATATACATCTTCTTGACGACGATCAGGTAGTAATACATCGCAATCACGATGTTGATGAGGCCGACCGCGATGAGCGTGTAGAGACCCTCGTTGATTGCCGCCACAAAGATATAGAGTTTGCCGATGAAACCCGCTAAGGGAGGAACTCCGGCCAAGGACAGCAAAAAGACAAGCATTGCAAAGGCTAAAAACGGCGACCGACGATTGAGGCCGTTATAATCTTCGATTTCGTCGCTTCCCAGCAAATTCCCCACCGCAATGACCACGGCGAACGCTCCCAGGTTGGCGAACAGATAGGTGAGCAAATAGAAGAGGATGGCATCGCTCCCCATCTTCGTGCCGGCTGCCAAACCGATGAGGATGTTTCCAATCTGCGCGATGCCTGAATAGGCGAGAAGGCGTTTGATGTTCTTTTGTGCGATAGCAACGATGTTGCCATAGGTCATCGAGAGAATGGACGCGGCCACGAGCAACAGCACCCAGGTCGGTTTGAAGGTGGCCAGCGCGACGAAGAACATCCGCAGCAAAATGGCGAAGGCGGCTCCTTTCGGCGCAATGGAGAGAAACGCCGTGACCGGCGTCGGAGAGCCGTGGTACGTGTCGGGAATCCAGGAGTGAAAGGGAACGGCGCCGATTTTGAATCCCAGTGCCGCAAAGATCAAAAGAAAACCGATCGCGAGTCCCGGGGTCGGGGCGGCAGCCGTCATATCGGCAAACACCAACTTGCCGGTCTCGCCATAGACTAAACTGATCCCGTAGGCCAACAGTCCGGCGGCAAAGACCCCCAGGATAAAAAATTTCAGTCCGGCTTCGTTTGAGCCCGCGTCGTCCCGCAGATAAGCGACCAACACATAGAATCCGAAGGTTGAGAACTCCAGCGTGATGAAGACGGACAAAAGATCGTTGGCGGAGGCCATGAACATCATGCCCAAGGCCGACATGACTACCAGAAAATAGTACTCTCCTCTAAAAAACGTGAAACGGTGAACGTAGTCCACGGACGCGAGAATAACCAATACCGTGGCGCCCACGACAAACATCTTAAAGAACAGCGCCAAGCGGTCCACCACAAACATGTTGGCGAACAACGTGCCAGAAATCCCCGATCTGTCGAACCAGGCCAAACAGCCGAGCGTCATCACCAGCCCCGCGACGCTCAAATACGCGAGCTGTTCCTTCGGCAACCGAGGGAATGAAAAATCAACGATCAGGATGACACACAACCAAAACGTCAAGAACATCTCCGGCAGGAGCAGGAGCAGATCAGATGCGGACATGGTCAGGGTGAAGTTCATTCGCGTCCTCGGTAGTTGTCAGTGGCCCTGCTCGTAAGGCGTGAGGGGTTAGACGGAAGGAGGGAGGATGTCCCCTGACCTCTGATGTCCGACGCGTCACGGTCTTCGGCCGCCAGTGGAACCACGTGGGTAATGCGCGCAATTAAGGGATCTACTCCGGAGCGTACGACGGAATAGAGGTGACCAGGAAAGAGGCCGTATCCGATACTCACCAAGATCATCAGCAGGAGAGGAAGCCGATCGACCGTCGCCACGGCATCATGCGCATGGCTGTGCTGTTGAGCCATGGGTCCATAGAAAAGTCCGCGCATCATCTTGAACAGGTAGGCCATGGTCAGGACGATGCCTAACACCGCCACGATAACCTGCACAGGATACTTGTTCCAACTCCCTACGATAATCATGATTTCGGCGATGAAATTTACCGTCCCGGGCATGCCGACGGAGGCCATACACGCGACAATAAAACAGCCTGCGATAAACGGCATGCGGTTGGCCAACCCGCCAAGCGACGGAATATCCCGCGAGTGGGTCTGGTCGTAGACCCAGCCGGCCATGGCGAAGAGCATGCCCGTCGCCATGGCATGCGCGAACATGTAGATCACGGCGCCGCTCAAGCTGATATAGTCCAGCGCGGCCATGCCGAGAAAGACATAGCCCATGTGACTGGAACTGGAATATCCGATGACGTACTTGGTGTCCTTGGCGTAGAAGGCCACAAACCCACCGTAAATGATGCTGAACATGCAGAGTACGGCCGCGATCGGCATCAATTCTCGGGTGGCATCCGGCAGGATCTCGTACGCGACGCGGATGATGGAGAAATGTCCCAGCTTCATCAGCACGCCCGCATGCAACATGCTGGTCGCAGCCGGCGCGGCTGCGTGGCCTACAGGCGACCACGAATGCAACGGCCAGATCGGGGCGATGGACGCGAAACCGAAGAAGATCAGGATCCAGATGATCGTGGCCAGCGTGCCGGTGAAATGTGCTTGTTCACGAAGAACCAGGATATCGAAGGTGTTCAGGCCGGAAAACTTATAGATGAGCAGAATACCCATTAAGGCGAACACGGCTCCGGCCGAGAGAAAGAGCACCAGCTTCATCGCCGCGTATTCTTTGCTGTTGGATGCAAAGTTGAAAATGAACCCGATCGAATCTCGTTTCTTGACGCCCTCCGCATCGGTCATTTCCAAGTATTTCTTCGTGTGGCTTCCCCAGACACCGAGTAAGAGGTACATGGGAAGCACGGACATTTCGTAGAAGAAATAGAGAAAGAACAGATCGAGGGACATGAACACGCCGATGGTCGCCGCCGCGAGAATCAGCAGGAAAATATAAAATTCTTTTGTGCGATCCTTGATATGCCAGGAGATGAAAATTCCCGCGAACAGCAGGACGGAGGAAGCCAGGACCAGCGGGGTGCCGATGCCATCCACGCCCAGGTGTAGCGCGATGCCGAGCTGTGTCGACCATTCAAACCGCTGGATAAACTGGAAACCGCCCTGCACGGGGTCATAGGCATAAAACATATAGAAAGAGGCCACAAGGGAAATGAAGGCGGAACCGGCGGCGATACCGCGGACCAGCAGCGGTTGCCGGTTCGAGACGAAGATCAGCGCGATCGCTCCAAGGAACGGCGCAAACAAGATATACAGCAGCGTGTAGTCCGACATACGTCGACCTATACTCCGTGAGGTGTCGGGGATGAGGCGCCGGGGGAAGCGGGCCTGAGGTCGGGCGACCTCCCTCCACCTAACGACCGACCCCCTCCGTCTATCGGTTGGATTGCAATTGATCCTCGATCCAATCGGTCGACAATCGCTTGCACGGATCCGTTCATGATTTTCAGAAACGGCGATGGATAGAGGCCGATCCACAGAATCATGATCGAGAGTGACACAGCGATTACGATCTCTCGCGCATGAAGATCAGGCAGAACATGAGTGAGCTTCTTCGAGAGGGGCCCCAAGATGGCGCGCTCGTAATACCAGAGAAAGTAAGCCGCCCCGATAATGACACCGGTGACCGCGATGGCGCCGTACCACCATTTCGCTTGAAAGGCCCCGAGGAGAATCAGGAACTCCCCGACAAAGCCATTCGTACCGGGCAATCCGATGGAAGCCAGCCCGATGAGCAGAAAAAACGTCGCCAGGAGCGGCACCTGTTTGGCGATTCCGCCGAAGGCGGACAATTGGGTGGTGTGCTGCCTGATATAGAGGAAACCGGCTATGAAAAACAAACCGGCCGTGCTGAATCCCAAATTGATCATGGTCAACAGACTGCCTTGCAACCCCTGAAAATTGAGTGCGAAGAGCCCTACCACGACAAACCCCAGGTGGCTGATGCTGCTGAAGGCCAGGAGCCTCCGAAAGTCCGGCTGAATCAGAGCCATGATCGCGCCATACACAATGGCAGCGAGCGCCAACGTCATCACGGTCGTCACCACGCTCTCGTGTTTCGAGGCCTCCGGGAGCAGGGGCAGGCTGAATCGCATAAATCCATACGTGCCCAATTTCAGCCCAGCCAACACGACGGCCATGCCGATCGGCCCCTCGAGCAAGGCATCCGGTAACCAGGTATGAAAAGGAAACACGGGCGCTTTGAAAGCCAGTCCGAGAAAAATCAACCAGAAGATCAGCAATTGCTGGTCTACCGGCACTGGAACGGACAACAGTTCCAAGAGATCGAAGGAATAGGCGGGATCGACGTGGTGCGTGACGGCCCACCGGTGATAGTTCAAATCCAGAAGCGCGAACCCGACCAGCATGAAGACGCTTCCGAGCAGTGTATAGAGGACGAATTTCAGCGCCGCATAATGACGTTCGCTGCCGCCGCCCCACAACTTGATGAGGAAATAACTGGGGATCAGCATCAATTCCCAAAACACGAAAAAGAGGATGAGGTCGATCGACACAAACACGCCCACGATCGTCGTCTCAAGTGCCAGCAGGGCCATAAAATACGGTCGGACTTGATTGCGGACGGTGTCCCAGGAATAAATCACGATCAGGACTGTCAAAAAAGCCGTTAGGCCGACGAACAGCACGCTGATGCCGTCCACCGCAAGGTGATAGCTGATACCCAAGGGGGGAATCCATCGAATCCGTTCGACAAACTGCATCGCGGCCGATTCAGGCACAAATCGCACCAAGACCACCGTGGCCAGCACGAGTTCGAGCAAGGACACGGCCAGCGTGGTGGTCCTGACCAGGTCCTCGTCTTCCACCAACCAGAGAGCGATCGCTCCGAGGAGCGGAAGGAAGAGCAGGCAGGACAGAATCGGAAAGCCGAAGCCAAATTCCTCTAACATGCCATGACCATAGGTTTTGTCTACCGAGACGCCAATCCGATAGGTGAAGTGCCGGCCCACCATAATAAAATGAGATGGACCAAAATAAAGAGCCCTGCCACGATGATGGCGGCATAGTGATGGACCATGCCGCTCTGAAGCTTTCGCCAAGAGCGAGCGGTAAGATGGTTGGCATAACCGATCACGTTCAAGAAACCATAGACCATATATTTTTCCACCCACGTGCTGGCTGCCGACCCTGCATCCGCACATTGCGCGACCATCCGCACAAGGCCGTCGATGACCGTTCGATCGAACCAGTCCAGGACCATGCCCAATCGTTTGGTCGGCTCGACAAACAATAAGTCATATAGTTCGTCGACGTAATATTTGTTCAGCAACGTCGTATAGACACCCGGCGTCCGGGCGGCCCATCGGTCGGCCGTGACGGGGCTGATGCTATAGAGATAATGAGCGAGTCCCCACCCCAACAAGGCGATCACTGTTGCAATGCCCATCAGCACGAACACCAGCGCGGCTCCTGCCTCATGCGTGCCTCCAACCGGCCCAGCGACCGGATGCAGAAAGTGGTGGAACCAGCCGTTTTCCGGTGGAACCCCAGGGAATCCTCCGATGAGGGATAAGGCGGCTAAGACCACCAATGGTCCGATCATCACGAGGGGGGACTCATGCACGTGGTCGGCGGTGTGATGATCCATTCGAGACACGCCGTAGAAGGTCAGATATGTCAGACGAAACATATAGAAGGCCGTCAGAAATGCGCCGACCGCCGCCATGGCATAGAGCGTGTATTGATGGTGCGTGAAGGCATGAGCCATGATCTCGTCTTTGCTCCAGAAGCCGGCCAATGGAAAGATGCCGGCGATGGCCAAAGTGCCGATCAGAAAGAGCCGATGCGTCCAGGGAATCCTGGACTTCAACCCACCCATCTTCCGGATGTCTTGTTCTCCCGAGAGTGCGTGAATCACGGAACCGGCGGACAGGAACAGGAGTGCCTTGAAAAAGGCATGCGTCGTTAAATGGAAGATAGCGGCCGTATAGGCGCCGATGCCACAAGCCAAAAACATGTAGCCGAGCTGGCTCACGGTGGAATAGGCCAGGACCCGCTTGATGTCCGTCTGCACGAGGCCGATCGTGGCCGCAAAGAGAGCGGTACAACCGCCAACCCACGCGACCGTCGTCAGGGCCGGGGGCGATAAATCATAAATAACGTGATTCCGGACGATCATGTACACGCCTGCTGTGACCATGGTCGCTGCATGGATGAGGGCGCTGACCGGGGTGGGCCCCTCCATGGCATCCGGCAACCACGTATAGAGGGGGATTTGAGCAGATTTTCCAACGGCGCCCACAAGCAGACAGAGCGCGATCGCAGTGGCCATGTTCGGCGAGAGCTGACCGGCTTGAGCAAACACCTGCGTGTAATCCAGCGTTCTGAAGTTCACGAAGATGAGAAAAATGGCCAGAAGAAACCCGGCATCACCGATCCGGTTGACGACGAAGGCTTTTGTCGCCGCTTTCGCGGCCGACACTTTCTCGTAGTAATACCCGATGAGGAGGTAGGAGCAGAGCCCCACGCCTTCCCAACCGATGAACAGCACTGCATAATTGTTTCCCATCACGAGCAGGAGCATCGAAACCATGAAGAGGTTCATGTACGTGAAAAAGCGCGTAAAACCCTCTTCGCCCTGCATGTAGCCGCCCGAATAGATATGAATCAGAAATCCTACCCCGGTGACCACCAACAGCATGATGCAGGTCAGGGGGTCGATCAAAAAGGCCAGGTTGATCATGAGGTCGCCGCCGAAGATCCATTTGTAAGCGACGACTTCGCGTGCCCCACCGAAGTGGAGAATGTCTGCAAAGACCGCGATGGCGCAGAGGAAGGACAGCCCGACCGAACCCCAGGCCAACCGGAACGCGACCTCATGGGAGTAATGCCGTCCGAGCAGACCGTTCAGCAACACGGCAAGCAATGGGAAGACCGGAATGAGGATGACGATGAGATCAAACATGTTGTGGCATCAGATTCAGAACATTCAAAACGGCGACCATCTTACATCCCGCCCCCTCATGGCGCCCAAACAGTCTCTCGATGCGGCAGAAAGAAACACAACTCTGAAATCTGCTTTTCGTCGTCGAATGAGCGACAACCAGATCGAGGATCGTTTTGAGCATTGTGTTACCACTTCAGCAAATTCATCTCGTCCACATTCGTCGAAATCTTCCCACGAAACACGACAATGATGATGGCCAGACCGATGGCGGCTTCGCCCGCCGCGATGGCAATGACGAACAGGGCCACCATTTGCCCGGCCATTGATTCCAGATAGTGGGAAAACGCGATCAAATTAATGTTGGCCGCGTTGAGCATGATTTCGACCGACATGAGCACGATAATGAAGTTCCGACGGATGAGCACGCCGAGCAGTCCCGTCGCGAACAGCACGGCACTGACGGCGATATATGCAGAAAGAGGAACGACCACGATTCAGTTGCGCTCCCGCATCAGAACCCGCTTTTATGACGTCAACTTGAGGCTGACGATCACGACGACAATCAGGGTACTGCCCAGAATCCTGAGTACATCCCGCGCTTCACCGAACAGAAACATGCCCAGCACGGCGGTTCCCGCCGCCCCGACTCCTGTCCACACGGCATACCCGGTTCCAACGGGAATCATCCTCAATGCAAGGGCCAGTAGCCACACGCTCAAGAGCATGGAGACGCCGAAGAATACCGTTGTCCACAAGCGAGGATCCCGGGTGTACTTCAAGGCGATTGCCCACCCTATTTCGAACAAGCCGGCCACAATGAGGTACAACCAAGCCATCCCGTACGTCAGCGGCGATCGCCGCCTTCTCCCTTTTCCTCATTCGGAGTCTTGGCGAGGACGATGGCTCCTACGATCGCAGCGGTTAAGAAGAGCCCGATGATTTCGAATTGCAAAATATGCTCGCTGAACATTTTGATTCCCACTGCATACGTATCGCCTTCTTGCAAAACTGCGGCTGTCGGAGCGTCTCCTTTGGCTCCACTAAACGGAGATCGCAGCATTAACGCCACCAGGTAGACCAATCCAAACACCGCCGGAACCAGAAAGTAGGGGTACTTGGCGTGGAGATAGCGTTCGTCTGTTTTGAGATTCAGAAGCATCAAGACAAAGAGATACAGCACGAGGATGGCGCCTGCATACACGACGACTTGAACGGCCCAAAGGAACTCGGCATTCAGCAGGACAAACAGGCCGGAGACATGAAGCAGAAGCGACAATAACGCTAAGCCACAATGGACGGGATTCTTCAGCGCGACGGTGAGCACCCCCGAGGCCATGCTGACCACTGCAAAATAGGCGAAGAAAACCGGGACCATCAATTGGGCTCAGGTCAGATGTTTGGGTGGCGGTTGAGTAGACTGGAGAACCGACTGGGGGAAAAAATATCGATACTCTCGGCTCTCCTGTGAATTCTTCTCTTGGTTATGAGCGATCAAATATTTCTTGGCATCGTCGAGATGGCGCTCGCCGATCTCATAGAGTCGCTGCTTATCAAAGAGGAGGGTCCGTTTGTCATGCGTTGAGTATTCGTACATCTTCGTCATGGCCAACGCATTGACCGGACAGGCTTCGACGCAATAGCCGCAGAACACGCATTTGGTGATATCAATATAAAATTCGGTCGCATACCGTTGGAGGGGGAGCGTCTTATCCTCTGCGCTGATCACCTTGATGCAGCGGGACGGACAAGCCGCCTCGCACAGATCGCATCCCACGCACCGTTCCCGGCCATCATCGTATCGCAGCAAACCCAACGCGCCTCGGTGTGTGTCCGGAATCGTTCGTTGCTCTCGGGGGTATTGAAACGTGATCGGGCGATGGAGCATATGCTTGAAGGTCACCTTCATCGCGGCCCAGATTTCATGAAACAAGGCCGCTTGAAGGATTGTTTTCATCAGGGCAGCGACACCCATTGCACTCTCCGATCGACTCATTCAGGCCAAAACCGCCGGAGTTTACTCTTACGTTCCACTCTTTTCAATGTTAACCCACGCCTGCTTGAAGTAGGGAACACCGGTCACAGGGTCGACGTCCACCGACATCAAATCCTTCACAGGCGGTTCATTGGAATGTTCCGGAAAGAAACAGGCGCCTGGCATGATACCCAGGTCGGTTTGCACGCTCACCTGAAACGAACCTCGGTCGGAAGAAATCCGGACCTTTGTGCCGTCGGTCATACCCAATCGTTCCATATCTTGCTGGTTCATATGGAGCCGACCATTGTTCGGGACGATATTGACCAGGCCTGTCGCACGAGTCGACAACTTGCCGGAATGGTAGAGAACCTGGCCCATCGTCAAACGAAACGGCCGGTTGCTACCGGAGCCGGAGGAGGATATTTGTTGCGCATTGCGATAGCGTGAGCCGACCTCAGCCGCGTAAGTCTGTTCGAGGTAGGTCTCCGCGGTTGGGGAGATTTTGCGGGGTTGCCCGAGATTGTAGTAGCCGGGAAGCAGTTTCATGATTTCGTTCTGAATATCCTGCGGAGATTCATAGGCCCATTGGCACCCAAGGCCGCTGGCTATTGAGGTCATGATGTGCCAGTCCGGCAAACTTTCGCCGATCGGCTCCATCGTTTGTCGGACTCTGAGCACCCGCCCCTCGAGGTTAGTGAAGGTTCCGTCTTTCTCAGCATAGGTGCAGGCCGGAAGGACGAAGTGTGCGAATTGTGCCGTCTCGGTCAAAAAAGGATCTTGGCACACGAGCAGGTCTAAGCCCAACAAGGCCGACCGCACTTCGTGAGAAGCCGGCAAGGTCGCCAAGGGATTTTCGCCTATGACGTACAATGCCTTGATCTGACCGCTCCGGCACCGGTTCAAGATGTCGATGAGCCCCGCGCCGTTTCCCGATGCGGGCAAGGAAGCGTCCCACGCTGTGGCGAAACGCTCCCGCGCCGAGGCATCGTCGAATCGCGCTTGACCGGGTAGAAACTCCGGAGCCACGCCCATGTCCACGGCTCCTTGCTCGTTGATCTCTTCCGTCAAGGTGTTTACCCCGCAACCGGGTCGGCCGAGTTTGCCGGTTATCCAAGCGAGGTCAATCAGTTTCAACACGTTCTGATACCCGTTTGGTCGTCGCACTATTCCTTCGGCACAGAGAATGACGGCTCTCGGCGCTTCCGCGAAGATCGCAGCCGCTTCGTTGATATGCCCCATGGACAGGCCCGTGCGCGCGGAAACCTGATCGAGAGCAATACCCGCCACCGCCTGCTTCAACGCAGCAAACGCGCGAGGATGCTTGCCGGTCGCCTGCTCATCCACGAGGTCTTGCTCGATCACGGATTTGATCAACCCCTCGATCAACATACTTTCCGTTCCGGGCTTGACGAGTGCTGGATGAGAGGCCAGTCGGGCGATATTCGTATTGACTGCATCCACCACGATCACTTGTGACTTGTACACCCGGATCGCTTCCTTGACTCGCACCGCTGTGAGCGGGTTGGTTTCGGTGATGTCGGTGCCGACCAACAGAATGGCTTTCGCTTTTGTGATGTCTTCCCAATCATTGGGCATGCGGCCCACGCCGAGCGCATGCTTAGCCGCATGAACGAAATTGTGATGGCCGTACCGCGCGCTGCTGTCTATGTGATTCGTGCCGATCGCCACGCGCATGAGCTTCTGGAATAGGTACAGTTCCTCATTCGTGCAGCGAGCCGTGATCAGACCGGCGATGGCCTGCGGTCCATGCTTGGATTTGATTTCCGAGAGCCGATCTACGACAGCGTGGACGGTTTCCAGCCACGGGGCTTCCATCAATTTCCCATCTCGGCGCACAAGCGGTTGTCGAAGACGAGCCGCACTGTTGATGTATTGAAAGCCAAAACGGCCGCGTACGCAGATCCCGCCGTGTCCTTTCGCGGTCTCTGAACGATCACCCCATTTATTTTTCCACGACAACGGCGAGGTAACACGGACAACCTCCGTGTCTTTGGTCTCGATATGCATCTGGCATCCGTCGCCACAATAATTACACGTGGTCGTAGTTTTCTTCAGTTGCCAGGGCTTGTAGAGATACTTGGAGTATTTATTCGTGATGGCGCCGACCGGGCAGACGGCCAGGCAATCGCCGCAAAATTCGCAGGATAAGGGGGTGTCCCCTTTAGCCACGACTTGGTTGAATCCCCCCTTTTTCATGAACTGCAGGGCATCGATCATCAGCACGTCCTTGCAGACATTAATGCATTCGCCGCAGGCAATGCAGCGATTCATATTAAAATCGAGGACCAGGCTTCGTGTGTCCTCAGGGATTAGTTTTTGTTTCGCATTGGTGAGATTGGTGACACCGTGCTGGAACGCCATATCTTGGAGTTCACAATGACCATCGGCATCGCATACTGGACAGTCCAGTGGATGGACCGAGAGGTGCTTTTCGACAGCCTTCTTTCTGGCTTGGAACAGATCGTCACCTTCGGTGCGAATCACCATGCCGGCGGTTGCTTTCGCCGTGCAGGACCGGACCGGGGCCTTTTTCCCTTCCTGCATGACAAGGCACATGCCGCAGGACCCGAACGGATCGAAGGTATAGTGGTAACACATGGCCGGGATGGTCTTGCCCGTGCTTGAGACAACATCATAAAGAGAGACCCCGTCCTTGGCAGTGACTGGTTTACCGTCGATCGATAACTCGATCGTGGTGGCGTCGATGTCGGGATTGGTCGCCGGCTTTAACCCCATATGAAATTCCTCAAAGCAAAATTAAAATTGCAAAAATGGAAAAAGGAGCGCAAAGCATTTCTACTTTCTCATTTTGCATTCGCGTCAGCGGTCGCACTCCCCCATGACGATGTCGTACGTTCCGAAAATGGTCACCGCGTCCGCGATCATGTACCCGCGGGACATATGATCGAAGGCGCCCATATGAATGAAAGACGGGGCGCGGATCTTTAATCGATAGGGTTTTCCACCACCACCACTGACAATATAGAACCCCAGTTCGCCTTTGTGAGCTTCCGTGCCGCAGTAGATTTCTCCTGGCGGCGCGTCGAATCCCTGCGAGAATAACTTGAATTGCTGAATCATGGACTCAAGGTTGGTAAAGACACGATCCTTTGGCGGAAGGGTTACACTGGGTACCTCGGCCATGATGGAACCTTCCTGTATCTGGGCCAGGCATTGGCGAATGATTTTCACGCTTTCATACATTTCCTGAACGCGAATCCAATACCGATCATAGGTGTCGCCATTCTTTCCAACGGGGATGCTGAACTCGCATTTCGGATACGCGGCATACGGTTCGTATTTGCGGAGATCGTAGTCCACCCCGGACCCTCTCAGAGTCGGCCCGCTCAAGCCAAAACTCACGGCATCTTCGGCAGAGATGACGGCCACGCCCTTTGTGCGAGCCAGCCAAATGCGATTCTTTTCGAGGAACACGACATATTCATCGATCTTGGGAGGAAAGTAGTCGAGGAATTTGTTGAGCTTGTCCAGTAACGACGGTGTGAAGTCGCGCTCGACCCCGCCGATTCGGTACCAGCTGGTGGTGAGACGCGCCCCGCACAATTCGTCAAACCAATCCAAAAGAATCTCTCGGTCGCGAAAGGCGTAGAAGAAGACGGTCATGGCGCCAATGTCTAAGGCCTGTGTCCCCAACCAGAATTGATGACCAATGATCCGCTGAACTTCCGCCACGATCGTGCGGAGGTAATCCGCCCGTTCAGGCACGGTGATGTTCATCAGTTTTTCGACCGCTCGGCAGTAGGCGAAGTTGTTGTACATGGCGCAAACGTAATCCAGACGGTCGGTGTGCGGAATGAATTGATGATACGTGCCGTCTTCCGCCAGCTTCTCCACGCCGCGATGAAGAAAGCCCATGACCGGCGTCGATCTGACGAGTCTCTCGCCTTCCAGTTCGAGAATCACTTTCAAGACTCCGTGCGTACTGGGGTGCTGAGGGCCCATGTTGAGGAGTAATTCCTCAGTGCGGAGCGTGGGAAGCGTCGAGCTTTCCGGATGATCCGGATCGACCTTATAAACCGTGGTACGTTGATCCTCAAACGGCGCCATAATATTCAGTCACAAGGGGACCGGGGCAGAAGCAGTCTCCTGGGCACGCACACTCAATCCTTGATTTCATCCAAGAACTCAAACGTGTCTCGCCAGCCTTTACCCCGAAGGGGGAAATCTTTCCGAAGAGGATAGCCTTCGGCATAGTCGTCCGGCATGAGAATCCGACGCATGTCGGGATGGTTGCGGAACCGAATGCCCATCATGTCGTAGACCTCGCGTTCCATGAAGTTTGCGCCTTTCCAAACATCAGTTAAGGAATCGACGACACAATCCGATTCCCGCACGCGCGTCTTCAGCCTGATCCGATGGCGTTTTCGAATGGAATAGAACTCGTAGACCACTTCAAATCGTTCGTCGTCATCGGGCCAATCCACCGAGCTCACATGCACGATGTAATCAAAGTCCATCGCCGGATCGTCATGGAGGAACAGGGCCACGTCATGCAAGGCTTCCTTCTTCACGGTGACGGCAAGATCGCCTCGCCATTCAACCGCTTTCATAAGGCCTGAAGGAAACGTGTTCTGAATTCGTTGAGCTAAATGGTGCATAAAAGCAATGTGCAGGAGGCCGACTCTGTCAACTCAACACTCACAATTCAAAACCGACCATTAGGCCCTAACCTCTCGAGGTTGTTTTGTAAACACCCGCTTCTGCATGATGCGTTCTTGGAGCTTGAGGATTCCGTCGAACAACGCTTCCGGCGTCGGAGGGCAGCCGGGCACGTAAATGTCCACAGGAACGAACCGATCGACGCCTTGGACCACGCTGTAACTGTCATAGATATTGCCCGACGTCGCGCAGGAACCCATGGCGATGACGTATTTGGGTTCAGGCATCTGATCGTAAATTTTACGAATAACCGGCGCCATTCTCCTGCACACCGTCCCCGCAACGATCATTAGATCGGACTGCCGGGGAGAAGCCCGAAATACGCCCGCTCCATACCGGTCCATATCGTATCGAGAAGACACCGCCGCAATCATTTCAATTGCACAACAGGCCAACCCAAAAGTCATCGGCCACAGGGAGCCTTTGCGGGCCCAATTGACTGCCTTCTCGATGGTGGTGGTAATCACGTCGAGGTTCCCATCCTTGTCGTGCCGGCCAATCTGAACTAATCCCATTCCAGCGCTCCTTTTCTCCAGGCGTATACATAAGCAACCAAGAACAGCGCGATAAAGATGAGCATTTCGATCAACCCTATCAACCCGATCTTGTTGAATACAACGGCCCAGGGATAAAGAAAGATGACTTCAATGTCAAAAATCACGAATAGCATCGCGAAAATGTAGTACCGAACGGGAAACGGCATACGCGCATCGGAGAATGGTTCGCTACCGCATTCATAGGCGCTGAGCTTTTCGGGTTCAGGGTATTTGGGCTGAACAAGATAGCTGAGAACCAGTGTCACGACACCGAAGGCCAACGCGATCATGACAAACAGGAAGATGGGAAAGTATCGGGCCAGATAGTCAAGGAGCAAGTCAGAACCGCTCATAATGCTCCACATTTAGCATGTAACTGTAAAGAGAGGGGCAATCTTAGACCTTGCAGAATTCTAATAGCAAGAGAACAATGGGCCTACTTAAGGTCAACTCGAAAGCCCTACAGCTTCTAGGAAATTGTGAAGGCCGCGCTGGAAAGCAAAGAGTTATGACAGAGTCATGGACGACGGGTCATTTTGTCGGCAGGCATGCGGAGTCTTGTGGGAGGATTCAGATTGGACGCGTCCCATTCGGGTTGAAGGGGCCCCTTGGCCTTCACGTTCTTGCGTCGGTGAATTTGAGTCTCAAGTCGCCGTTGGCCTGCAGGCTGAGGCTTGTTAATGCTGCGAGGAAGGTCTTTCATTGCCATCCTAGAACAAAAATGGCGAACTGCAGTGTATGATCGGCACAAGGACGATGATAAGACTTCAAATACTTGACAACACAGTATGATTTGCTATGGTTGGCAAGTCAACTACTCGACCGATCATGTTGAACCTGCTGAACAAGACCCATCCAGCCCTTCTTCTTTTAGTCCTAAGTCTGCCGATTTCCTCCTTTGCCGTTGGTGCGGAATCTGTCGAGCTTGAAAGCATTAAGGCTGGACAAGCAGCGTTAACGTTTGCGGCGGGGGGGATTAGACAGTCCTTATCCCAAGACGGCATCGTCAACCCCATCACCGGCGATAACCAGACGACAGGAAATCGAATGCTCCTCGGGACAACCGATGTCGTCTACCTTAGCCTGAAGAACTCCGAGGAGGCCAGCATTGGCGATCTTTACACCGTGTATAGGCGGATTCGCAAGGTGTTCCATCCCAGCAGTCGGCGCTACATGGGCTATCTGGTCAACATGCTCGGGGTAGTCAAAGTCACACAAGTTGATCATCAACTCACCACGGTTCGAGTGGTGCGCTCTTACGCCCAGATTATGCCGGGAGACTCCGTCATGCGGTTCTCTCTCCCTTCACACGACACCCTCACCCAGGATGATACGGTTCATGCGCAGACAGAGCAGGTCGAGGGCATGATCCTTGACCTGCAGTCGGATAAGAACATGATGTTGGTTGGGCAATGGAATGTCGTGTATCTGGATCGCGGCCGTCAAGATGGAGTGAAAATCGGGGATCGGATGGAGGTCTACAGGCTTGGATCTGGGCTGCCCCGAAGAACGGTCGGAGAAGTGACGGTGCTGGCTGTGGAAGACGCTACCGCCACGGCGCTCATCTCTCGATCGACTTCACGTATTCTTGTCGGGGATCGGTTTGCCTTGATCGAACGGGGGGGAGGAGACGCGCCGCAGTTGAAAGATCAGCGGACTCATCCCACGGATAACAGATCAGGACCATCTTCCTTAGGAGACAGCAGGATTCGGCTTCAGCAGCTCGCCGGCCGAACCGTGATCAATTTGGATGATCTTGTGGATCAATTACAGTATGAATCAGGCGAAGTCTTCATCAAGCCGCAGGGTCTGGTGATTCTCGAACAGATTGCGGCCTATCTCAAGACCATCACGGACAAGCACGTTCGCGTCGAAGGACATGCCGATAACATGGAGATCGGCCCTTCGTTGAAATCGCAATATCCAACCAACTGGGAGTTGTCGAAAGCTCGCGCGGCTCGTATTGTTCGGTACCTCGTAGAACAGGGAGGCCTCGATTCGGTCAATCTTTCGACGGCCGGCTATGGAGATACCAAACCGGTCGCGAGCAATACGACGGAAGAAGGTCGAAAGCAGAACCGTCGAATCGAGATTGTGCTCTACTCTTCAGATGCTTCTGAGCAGACCCAGAAACCGCAGGCCTCTGCTACACCCTCTCTTTCTGAGTCTAGTCCGGTGTTGGGAAAATCGTCCCCAACGAGCGCCTTGCCTTCCGGGGCACCGTCAGCAGACAATTCATCATCCGTTGACCCTACCGCGGCGTCCGCGGGCCGAACCCCTGTTTCCGGAGACAGCCCGCCTGTCATCCCAGATAGTGGAGGACCTGCTGGAGACAATGTGCCTCCATCCGATCAGCCAACCGCACCTCAGCCCTAGTCCACCTTCGCAATCGCTCCTCAGTGGTCTCCCGCCTCGCCTCATTGTGCCTCTCCCGAAGGCCTTGCTAGAATGTCGTATGACATTGCCAAAGCTTGGCGTGGAAATTGGCTCGCCAAATTCAACTCTTCCACTATCTTATGCGAATGTGATCGTTCCGCGGCACCTCTCGCGATCCTTCACCTATCGGATTCCATCTGAGTTACGAGGCCGTTTGAGCAAAGGCAGCCTGGTCCTCGTTCCGTTTGGCCAAAGCAAACTGCAAGGGGTGGTTGTCGCTCTGCTGCAACATCTTCCTGCTGAACTCAAGGAGAGGAACCTGAGACCGATTCATGCGTTGGTGGAAAACATCGCGGATGGCGTGGATGAAGCCGCGCGGCTTGAGTTGTCGCATTTCGTGTCCGAGCGATATCTTGCACCGTGGGGGCAGTGCCTCCGACTCGTTCTTCCACCGCAAGCCAGGCCGGTAAGGAACAAGCTCCGGTATGCCCTGACAAAAACCGGGAAGCAGGCATCCGATTCTGAAAAACGGCTCACTCCCATCGCCCTGGAGATTCTGAGGCGACTGGTCCGAAGACCTAGCGGACTGTCCTTCCTCGCGCTGACACGAACCATGCGGAGGCCGGAACGTACCTTAACGATGTTAGAGCGACGAGGTTGGATTGAAGCAAAAGAAGATCGACACGATGCAATGAGTGACGAGGGCAAGAGGCGGCTTCGATCACAGCGAAAAGTAGAAACGAGCTGTGACGGAATCACTCTCACCGCCGATCTACTGACCTCAGAACCAGCCTGGCAGACGGTCATTCGAGAGGCATTCGAGAAAGAGCCCTCCTCTGCGCTGTTGATCCAGGCTCCCGATAGGTATCGTTTGGCCTGTCTTTTCCAAACAATGGAAGACATCTTGGCTCGAGATCGCGCGATTCTGGTAGTGACCGGAGAAGTAACGCGCGCATCCTATCTTGCCGGTTACGCGAGGGTCAAATGGGGAGACCGAGTGGCGATCATGCACAGCGGGGTCTCCCATGTTGCGAAGGCAGAAACCTGGGCGCGGTGTCGCGATGGATTGGTAAAGGTCCTCATCGGCACTCGGTCGGCTGTGTTTGCTCCCGTCAAGGATGTGGGAGTGATCTGGATTGAACGAGAGGAGGAAGGGTTTCTGAAGGAAGAGCAAGAACCTCACTATCATGCGCGTGAAGTCGCGAGATTTCGTGCGGTCAAGAGTCAAGCATTGTTGGTGCTGAGTTCCGCTCATCCGTCATTGGAAACGCTCTGCGAAACAGAAGGTCGCGGCAAACTCTTGAGCAGACACACTGATCCTGAGGAGCAACCTGCAATTCAGGTCGTCGATTTGCGCCTGTTCCCCCGGGGCACGCTGTTGACTCCGGCGATGACCGCTGGAATAAAACAAGCGGTCGAGAACAACGCCGGAGTCATTCTCTTCCTGAATCGGAAAGGCTATGCGGGCGCCCTCATCTGTCGAGAGTGCGGAGGCACACCCTCTTGTCCACGATGCAGCGTGACGTTGACCTTCTATCGCCAATCAGGTCGATTGAGCTGCCACTATTGTGGACAGTCCTCTGCCCTCCCGAACACCTGCCCGTCGTGCCTTGCAGCCAGACTTGAGCCGGTGGGATTCGGCACGGAACGATTGGAAGAAGAAACCCGCCGTCTCTTCCCGGAAGCTCGAATAGTTCGGCTGGATCGAGGCGTCGTCGCACGGCCGAAGCAAGAGGCTGCCATTAGACGGTTGGCCTGCGCCGGAGAGTTCGACGTCATCATCGGGACACAACTGCTCTTTCACGGCGACCCACTGCCGACCGTTGGTTTCGTCGGCGTACCTTATGCCGATGGGGGGCTGCACTTGCCGGATTTTCGCTCTGCTGAGCGGACCTATCATGACCTGCTGGATCTCGCGAGTCTGGCGCACCCTCGTCATGTCGGCGGCAAAGTGATGATCCAGACGTATCTACCCACCCATCATGCCATTCAAGGAGTAGCCTCGGGAGTACCGGATATCTTTCACACACCAGAGCGTCAAATTCGTGCAGCCTTGGACTATCCACCCTATTCGCACCTGATGAGCCTGCGTATCTCAGGTAGAAATGCTGTCCGAGTCGAGATGGCCGCTTGCCGCTGGGCTGAACTGCTCAAACAGGAGGCAGGACGACTTCCCCGCAACCCGCACGGCGCGGCTGATTCCGTTTCAGCTTCTGATGGATACCCCGAGCGGACGGAACTGAGCATTTTAGGACCGGTCCCTGCACCGGTCTTTCAAGTGCGGGGGCAGCATCGATGGCAGCTTTTGGTCAAAGGCGGTAGTCGGGAAGGGGGTCGGTTCGTCGTTCAAACGACCCTTGATGCGATGGAACAGGAGATGGCCGGAAAAGACATCAAATTTGATGTGGATGTAGACCCTGTCGACTAGGAAGTTTTATGATCGATCCGCCTTTTTGGAAGGTTCCCCGCGATTGTTGCCTCCTGCTCATTGTTCTGCCGAGCAGTTCGTTTGAAGAGACCGTAGGCGAAGCTGATCCAAAACACGCCGGAGAAGAGTCCAAAAAGGACGGCATTCAGTATTGTTCCCATCTGTTCGTCGGTAGGCTGAGGGGCATCCAGTCGAACCCGGATCATGGTCACGAGAGGCCAGGCAAAACTGGAGAGGCCGAGGAAGAGCGTCGACCAGGCCCACACCTGCGCAACGGTGTTCCCGCGCCAGACTAAGAATCCAGCTAGTGCCAAGGCCAGGGTCACAAGTCCGGCGAGAGGTACCGCGCCCCATACAAGCCACACGCCAACCGTCACAACCACGCTGCCCAGTACGGCATTGAGTTGCGTTGTCCACATGGGACATGCAGTGTGAGGAGTTTGTAAGGCGAAGTCAACGGAAGGTAGGAAGAGGGCCAGGCCGTAATCTAGTGCTTCAATTCAGCCTGTGCCGCGTCGATTAGTGCTTTCATGTCAAATGGTTTGTGCAAGGTGCGACGAGCGCCCAGCATCTTGGCGACATCGAGAAAGTTAAGGATTCCGATCATATCGCTACCGCCCGTGACGGCGATCACCTTCGCGGACGGAAATTCGCGTCGAAGGGTCATAATACTCTCCAACCCGTCCTGATCAGGCATCAAGATATCCATGATGACCAGATCCGAGGGTGTGTTGCGATAGGATCGGAGTCCTTCTTTTCCGTCTCGGGCCACGTTGACCTCATACCCAGCCTGCTCCAGGGCTTCCTTCATCAGAGCGCGAACTTGATCTTCGTCGTCAACGACTAAGACAGACGGCATGGAAGTCCTTTCCTCTCTGAGATGATCGGCAGTAATGTCACTCATAGCTCGGGACGAGCCATGGTACCGCGGTGGCAGATCACATTGAGTCTAACATCTCCTTTGCCAAGGACAAACGAATTCTGCATTTAAGCGGCGGGAAAGTCTCTTTGGGTGGTGGGTGCCAGAGCCAAAATAGGAAGTGGGAACGGAGCGTCATGCAGAAAACTTAAGGAAACTGGCGAACCCTTACAACATTGGGGGTTGAACGAGACACACGAGACACCTTGGTGCCGAAGGCGGGACTCGAACCCGCACGGCTTGCGCCACACGCCCCTCAAACGTGCGTGTCTGCCATTCCACCACTTCGGCTCCAGCGGCATTATAGAAGTGGGCCGAAATTCTTGTCAATCAAGTCGATTGTCCGGTAGAATCGAGCGCATCGTGTGACGGAATTCTCTGCAGAGAGGAAGCACGTGTCGCCCTTCGTGACCGGGGCAATCCAGAACCCGCGCCTTCACACCGCTGTTGCGGCGTTCTTCGATGTCGACAACACGCTGCTACCGGGAGAGGCCAGTGAGGTGCGCTTTTTCCGCCATTTATGGAAGCATGGTGTAGTGGGCTGGCGAGAAACGCTGCAAAGTTTGGGCTGGCTGGCGCGGCATATACCTCCGATCTCGCTCAGCCCGCTGCGAGAGAGAAAGCTGTACTTAGGCGACAAGCAGGTGTCGGACATTGAACCCCTTGCCGAAGAGTTTTGTCGGACAGTTCTTCTGCCGGCACTCTCCAAGAATGGACTGGCCAAGCTGGATGAGCATCGTCGCGCGGGTCATCATCTGGTATTGGTCACCGGCTCGGTCGATTTCTTGATTATGCCGCTTGCCCTACTGCTTGAGGTTGACACGGTGCTGGCGGCAAAACTGGAGCGCCGCGGGAACACATACACCGGACACCTCCTGCCGCCTCTCCCCTATGGCGAGGGCAAGCGAGAGCTCATCGTTGCGCTCGCCCGCGATCTCGGCATCGAGTTAGGCCTCTCCTACGCATACGGTGACAGCCCCGGCGATGCGGATATCCTCAAACTGGTCGGGCACCCGCTGGTCGTGAATCCCATTCGAGGGATGGCGCGCGTGGCCCGCCGCCAGGGGTGGGCGATGGCTCGCTGGGAGTGAGTCGGAGCGAATCTCTCGTAATGTGATCACACGCTCACTCGAACCAACTCGACCGATCATGCCATGAATCACTCGTCCATTCTTCGCGTCACTGAAATCTTTCACAGCATTCAGGGAGAGTCCACCTACGCAGGACGTCCCTGTGTGTTTGTTCGACTGACCGGTTGCCCCTTGCGCTGTACCTGGTGCGATACGGCCTATGCTTTCCATGGTGGGACGGACATGACGGTCGATACCATCGCGATCAAGGTGCGCGCGTATCACTGTCCCCTTGTCGAGGTGACCGGCGGTGAGCCGCTTCACCAACAGGAATCCTTGTCACTCATTGCGCGGCTGTGCTCAGAGGGATACGACGTGCTGATCGAGACGAGCGGCGCGCTTGACATCACCTCGGTCGACAAGCGAGCCCACATCATCTTGGATATCAAGTGTCCCGCCAGCGGGATGACGGATCGCATGGACTGGGACAATCTTTCTCGACTGACCGACAAGGACGAAGCGAAATTCGTGATCAAGGATCAGGCCGATTATAAGTGGGCCTGCGAGATCCTACAGCGTTATAATCTGGCTCATCGGTGTTCCGTCTTGTTTAGTCCCGTATTCGGGGACCTCGATCCACGGCAATTAGCCGAATGGGTCTTGGCGGATAAGCTGCCGGTGCGGTTCCAAATCCAACTTCACAAATATATTTGGGCCCCCGATCTGCGGGGAGTATGATGGCCTATCCGCCGGCATTCAGCCGGCAGTTTTCCCTGACCGGCTACTAAGGTTTTGCAAGAGCAAGGAGAACTGAATGAAGGTCATGAACGTCAGTGTCGTGCAACAGCGGGTCGAGGCGGAGCCGGCCGAGGTATTGGCCTTGCCTCATTTCGAGAGCGATAACACACTGAAAGATGAGACGGAGGCGGTAGACCGCGCGATGAACGGCGCCTTGCGAGACCTTCTTCGCAGCGGAGAATTCGAAGGCAAACCGAATGAAACCGTCCTGTTTCATACGCAGGGCAAGATTCCCGCCAAGCGCGTGCTCCTGTTTGGATTAGGCAAGAAATCCGATCTTCGCCTCGAGACGATCCGCCAAGCGATGGGCTATGTCGTGAAGCGGGTTAAGCAGGCGCGAGCCGCATCGTTTGCGACAGTCGTCCCGAACGTGGCGCTACGCGGTTCGTCGGTCGCTGAGTTGGCGCAGGCACTCGTGGAAGGAGCCATGCTCGGCAGCTATCAATTCACGGTCTATCGAAGCGACAACCACACCCCTTCCAAGGACGTCTCTCAACTCACCATCGTTGAGCCCCGTTCAGGGAAACTCGGCGGCATCAGAGAGGGCATCCGGCGCGGGGTGGCAACGGCCGAGGCGACTGTGTTTGTGCGGGATCTCTGCAACCACCCCTCCAACGTCATGACGCCTTCGCGTATCGCGAACGAGGCCAAAGCTATTGCGAAGGAAGCCGGGGTAACACTCAGCATTCTTGAGCAGCGCGATATGGAAAAACTCGGCATGGGGGCGCTCCTAGGCGTCGCGCGTGGCAGCCACGAACCGCCCAAATTTCTCATTCTCGAATATCGCGGCGGTGGAACGACTCGCAAGAGCAGCAAGCCGATCGTGCTGGTGGGAAAGACCATCACGTTCGACACCGGTGGCATCTCGCTCAAACCCGCCGAGAATATGGAGCAGATGAAAGCCGACATGACCGGCGGCGCCGAGGTCTTGGCATCTGTCCGCGCCGCGGCTCGCTTGAAGTTACCGCTTCATCTCATCGGCATCTTGCCGGCCACGGAAAATATGCCGGGTGGTCGGGCCATGAAGCCGGGCGATGTGGTGACCACGCTCTCGGGGAAAACGGTCGAGGTGCAGAATACCGATGCCGAAGGGCGACTCATCTTGGCGGACGGGCTTGCATATGCGACCCGTTACAAGCCGACGGCGATTCTTGATGTCGCCACGCTCACAGGAGCCTGTGCCGTGGCGCTTGGTCAGTTCGCGATCGGGCTGTTCGGAAACGACGAAGCCTTAAAAAATAGCGTGAAGAAAGCCGGACTGAAGTCCGGCGAGCGTGTGTGGGAAATGCCTCTGTGGGACGAATACTTTGAGCAACTCCGAAGCGACGTGGCGGACATGCGGAACATCGGCGGCCGTGGTGGAGGGATGATCACGGCGGCGCTGTTCCTCAGCAAGTTCGTCGGCGATTGTCCCTGGGTACACCTGGACATCGCCAGTACGGATTGGAGCGAGCGTGAACGCGCCTATGTCCCGAAAGGTCCCACCGGGATCGGCACGCGACTGATTCTCCAATATCTCATCGATCGAGCACTGTAGATGCTGAAAGACATCCACAACTTCGTTCTCAGCTCGATGGCTCTGCGGGAAAAAATCGGCCAACTCTTTATGCTGGGGTTTATGGGAACGTCGGTGTCGAAGGAATTGGCTGCCTTTATAAGCGAGTATAAGCCCGGGGGAGTCATTCTATTTTCGCGCAATCTGGAATCCACCGAGCAAGTCCTCCGGTTGACGAACGATCTGCAAAAGCTGTCTCCGCATTCGCCGCTGCTGATTTCCATCGATCAAGAAGGAGGTCGGGTCTCTCGCCTTCCGAAAGACTTCACCATCTTTCCTCCGGGTGAAGTGTTCGGGCAGTGCCGATCCTATGAGTTGGCCTACGCCGCTGCCGCAACGATTGCGGGTGAATTGCGTTCCGTGGGTGTCAACATGAATATGGCGCCGGTGTTGGATGTGAACAGCAACCCCGACAATCCGGTCATTGGAGATCGCGCGTTCGGAACCACCCCGGCCATCGTCTGCGAGATGGGCTTAGCGACCCTCGCCGGGTTGCAGGACAACAAGGTGGTGGCGTGCGGCAAGCATTTTCCCGGTCATGGCGACACGAATGCCGATTCACACAAGGAATTGCCGGTGGTCGACGCGCCGCTCGAGCGCCTACGCGAGATGGAATTGCGTCCGTTCCGTCATGCGATCGAGAATGGGCTCGCGACGCTCATGACCGCTCATGTGCTCTATCAAGCATTGGATCCTCAGCTTCCGGCGACGCTCTCTCCCACCATCATCAACACGCTCTTGCGCGAGGACTTGAAATTCGACGGTCTCGTGCTGACTGATGATCTGGAGATGCACGCCATCATCGATCACTATGGGATTGAAGACGCCGCCGTCCGCTCGTTTCTAGCAGGGGCCGATGTTCTTTTGATTTGTAAGGAGCGGGCGCGGGAAATGGCCGCAATCCGAGCGATCGAGACGGCGGTTCTAGACGGCACGATCACGGAGGGGAGACTCGATGTCTCGCTCAGACGGATTGCCCACGTCAAGCAGCGGTTTCTCCATCCCTACAAGCCCGCGACTCTGGCCGAGGCGAAAGTGATCGTCGGTTGTGACGCCCATCAAGCGCTCCTCGATTCCATCCTTCAGACCAAAGATCATCTTCAAGACGCTCGCGTGTGAACATCGCCGCCGCCGGCTGCGGGCGATTTCATCCCTGCAACAAAATCCTGGACTTTGGCCGGGACGATCTGATTATCTATGCCCGCTCTAAGCGCAATGTACAGAGCGCTGAGCAGGCGTAAAGGAGAGGATATGGCTGTAAAGAAAGGCGATTTGATTGATGAACGAAAGCGCCATTCCGACGGGTGCGGCCTCGTCGTGAAGATTATAGGTGGGGGCGCGGGATTTGAGAAAATCATCTGCTGCGGCCATGAGCTCACCGAGGAGGATCTGGTGACGGAGATCGGGTCTCATGCCGGGAGAAAAAAAGGAGAGCTTCCTTCGGCTGTCGTCTTTGAAGAGAAACTTGTCTATCCCGATGCCTGTGGTTTGCGGGTCATGGTCATGGCAGGCGGCGCCGGGTTTCAGGAGATTCGCTGCTGCGGCCATTCGCTGACCACGGGTTCGCTCCGGGAACTGCGATATCACCAGATGGGAGGCCTGGGGTCTGGGCAAACAGGGCAGGCAGGAACGGCGTAACGCGAGAATTTGTTCATTCGCTGATCGAGAAGATTGACCAATCACCACATCACCAGATCCGCCTATCACTAATCCATGAGGGGGGTCCTATGCGGGATCGATCGGAGACGATGAGAGGGTGGCTCAAGTGGATGGACTGGCTGGATCGGCTGGGCTATATCACCGCGGGGTTCAGCCTGCTGGTCCTCGGCATGCTGATCTTTGCCCAGGCCTGGTACATTTTTATCGCGAGGGCGGGGCAGCTTGGGTTGCTCCCTGCGGGCTTGAAATTGCTCAACGATCTTTTACTCGTCATCATTCTACTCGAGTTGTTCCGGACCGTTGTCCGATTTCTTCAGACTGAAGTCCTGGCGCTGGAACCGTACCTGGCTGTCGGGATCATGGCGTGCACCAGACGGGTCCTCACCGCCAGCGCTGAGTTGTCTCATCTCCCAAACAAATCACGACCGAGCAATTTTACCAATATCTGATGGATGTTGGATTGAACGTTACCGTGATCACGGTCTTGATCATCGCCGTCTTTATGATCCGTCACCGTCCCGCTGTGGAGGGCGCGGCAGTGACGTAAGAGAGCGCCGCTCAAGCGAAGTAACCTCACCCTTCCTTCCATTTCCAATTCTTGGACTGACATCCCGCGAGTCATACTGATTGTTCCTGCATTCCGAGTGCGAGCAGGACTGAACCCGCTCCCACTGGATTCCCCGTCATTCTCCATCTCTTGCTTGCCCCCAACCAGATATGGCATCATGCGCCCTCTCGGAGACCGGCATGGCGAATTTGCTCGAGTACGTGGGCTGTGTGCACATTTTCCTAGGGCCGTATCGCGGCAATCCCATTGCGCTCTACTTGAAGCGCGGCGCCAATAGCTGTTCCATCAGCGCCAAAGCGTATCCGTGGAATGACGTGATGGGCGTCGGTGAGACGCCCAATAAAGCCGCAGCGGATTTCGAAGAGAAATGGAAGAGTAAGAGGCTTTCGCCGGACATGTATAACGGACCGGCTTGGGAAGGAGGCGTTAAACCCGAAAGGCCCGCTCCACCGAAGCCGCCCGCCGCGCCAAAACCAGCAGCCTCATCGCCGGGTTCCGCCGGAGTTGCTCCTTCTCCCCCTGCGACTCCGTCCTCGCTACCACCGGCTCCATCTGCGGCTGGGTCTAACCCGGCTGCCTCATCAACAAAGCCCTCCTAAACGTAATCTTAGATCGTACAGATTCACACGCGGTTGGAATGAGGATGGATCGGTGTCTTCAATGACAGATACTCCCCCGCGAGCTTGCTGCGCTTCATGCCATATGCGAAATAGATCACCACGCCGATCACGGTCCAGACGACGAACCGGATCCACGTCAAGGTCGGCAGAAAGGCCATCAGCGCCAAGCAGGCAACCATGCCGAGAAGAGGAATCCAGGGCATGAAGGGAATGCGGAAGGGGCGAGGGTGGTCGGGTCTCGTGCGTCGCAGGACCAATACGCCGATGCAGATCAGGACAAAGGCGAAGAGCGTCCCGATGTTCGTCATGTCGGCAGCATCGCCGATCGGGATAAGAGCGGCCAGCACGGCGACCCCGATTCCCGTGATCAGAGTGGCATGGTGCGGCGTGCCGAATCGCGGATGAACTTTCGAGAGCCATTGGGTGAGCAGTCGGTCTCGTGACATGGCAAAGAAGACTCTGATTTGCCCGATCATCATCACAATCAGGACGCTCGTAATGCCGGCGACCGCGCCCACGGCAATGATGGCTGCTCCCCAACGAAAGCCGGCCGTACGCAGCGCCTCGGCCACCGGCGCATGGACATCGATCTTCTGGTAAGGAACGAGGCCGGTCAGCACCGCCGCCACGGAAATATACAAGAGCGTGCAGAGCCCCAACGAGACGATGATGCCGATCGGAATATCCCGCTGCGGATTACGCGCCTCTTCAGCCGTGGTCGAGACCGCGTCAAAGCCTATGTAGGCGAAGAACACGATGGCCGCCGCGGCGCCCACTCCTTCAAATCCAAACGGCATAAACGGAGACCAATTGGCCGGCTGAACCGCCGAAGATCCAACCCCGATAAAGAGCAGGATGACCGCCAGTTTGATGACGACGATCACGCCGGTGGTTCGGGCGCTTTCCTTGACACCCACAACTAAAATACCTGTCACGATCAAGACGATGATCGCGGCGGGCAAGTTCGCGATGCCTCCTTCTGCAGAACCAGGGGGATGAATGGCCCAGGCCGGTAGCTCGATCCCGCAGAGCATCAGAAGGTTATTGAAATAGCCGGACCAGCCGATGGCGACGGCCACGCAAGCCACACCATATTCTAAGATCAAATTCCAGCCGGTAAGCCACGCCAAAAATTCTCCGAGCGTGGCGTAGGAATAGGTGTACGCGCTGCCGGCCACCGGAATCATGGCCGCGAACTCCGCATAGCACAAGGCGGCGAAAGCGCATGTCAGGCCGGAGAGGACAAATGAAAGCACAATGCCAGGGCCGGCCCCCGGGCGGTGGGCATCCCCGACGATGGCGGTTCCAATCAAGACGAAAATGCCGGTACCAATGATGGCTCCGATGCCGAGGGCGGTGAGGTCCCAAACCGTGAGCGTTTTTTTCAGCCGATGTTCCGGCTGGTCCGCATCGACCAATATCTGTTCGATGGATTTCGTTCGAAAGAGAGGGTTGGGCACATCAGCTCCGAAGATGTGATGCCGCTGGCTTGAAGAAAAGTATAGCAGGTCGTCCGTGAACGCCTATCCGGCGTTGCGACGCTGCCTCAGGTGCGCCGCCGGGCAGCCGTGAGAAACGCCTGAAACAGACGGCGGTGAATGGCATGGCGGTCAAACAAGAACTCAGGATGCCACTGAATGCCCAATAAGAAACGATGCTTCGGCGCTTCGATGGCCTCAATCACGCCATCCGGAGCCACTGCGCTGGCGACGAGAGACGGCGCCAGTACCTTGACGGATTGATGATGGGAACTATTGACCCGAATCCGATTCTGCCTGACGATGCGTCGGAGCAAACTACCCGGAGTGACGGTTACGCTGTGGGATAGTTGGGTGGCCGGCAGGGATTGTCGATGCTCGTGTGCATCCTCGACTTGAGAAGGAATGTCCTGAAACAGGCTCCCTCCCAACGCCACATTCATGGTCTGCATCCCGCCGCAGATCCCTAAAATGGGTATCCCTGCATCCATCGCCAAACGAGCCATGTCCAGTTCAAAATTGGATCGTTCCTGACTGACGACTCGAAACTTATACCGCTGACGTTCACCATAGAGAGAAGGGTGGAGATCGGGACCGCTGCCGGTAAGGACGAGTCCGCCAAGGTCGCTCAACAGTGCTCGCCTGACACGGCGATCAGCGGTCAACGGCAGAATCAGCGGTACGCCCCCCAGCTCGTCGATCGCCCGAATATAACGGGCACGCAAAAAATAGGTGGGCTCCCGACCGCCCATGTCCTCGCGATCCCCGGCATTGAAGTCCGGGGTCACGCCGATGACCGGTTTCATGGTTATCGAACTGGTTCCGGTGCAGGTATCTGCGTCGTATCCGGAGAGGATTCCACTCTCGGCGCTCCGTCGCTCTCTGCAGCCACTCCTAGGAAGCGGACGGGCTTGTCACCTTTCAGGTGTTCGGGTGTGATGATATATGTGCCATACATGCTGGTGGTCCAGATGCTCTTCGCCGTCGTCTCGCTGCCGCCGGAGAAGGCATAGGCCAGCCCGCCAACGATTCCACCGCCGATGGCGAAGGCGGCCTTAAACGGAAAATACAGAATCGTGCATACGGCGCTGGCCGCTTGGATGCCGGCTCCGGACGGTGTGCCTTGGCCTTGATCGTCTGCAGAGGACGTTCCTCCCGTTTGGGCCCACCCTGTCGGCACGATACTAAGGCTGAAAAACGCAAGTAGGACTGCAATAGATACGAATGTGTCCCATCCGGTTGTTCGGCAACATCGCTGGTTCGGGCTCAAGATTCTCACGAGATCCTCCCTTGGTAAACGGGCATACGGACTGCGCATGAAGCGCGGCATGAACATGTGATTTATAACAAATCCACTCTCTGATGCAAACCCCTTAGCTTCTCCGCTTGAGAGAAGCGACGTCATCACGGAGTCAAGGCGCGGCTAGATCGAGTTCAATGAGAACGTGGTCTGTGATACGGTGCGGTTCCGCTCGGCTGGTGTGATTGACCTCGCTGATGAACACCGCGCTCGATATAGTTTGGTTTTCCTGCGTCAGTCCGGATTGCAATACGAGGTCGAGCTTGAGGGCGCAGGTCGCTTGCACGAAAAGGTCTTGGGCTCGCAGTCGGTAATCTTCACGCTCTCTGTCCGACATCTCGGCCAAGGTACGCGTCAACCATTCATCAAAACCGATCATGCGCCGAATATCCCCCAATTGTTCGCCGCTGAGTTCGATTCCGACCTGGATGCCTCCCTTCCAACTCCGTTTCTTGACGTTGAAGACGCAGACTAGGTCGGATGGCTTGTCGGCGACGTGGTCCGGACCGAAAAAGAACGTCACGCGGTAAGGGGTTCGCTCAGACACAGGATCAGACGACATCAGAGGCTCCCACCTTGTCGGACCGGAGATCAACGGCGCATTCTATCATGACACACATCGTTCGCCCTCCTTTGATTGACGGCTTCGGAAGGCGAGGCTATGATGCCGGACGATGACGACGCGTTCTTTCCATCAGCAGCGCATTCTCGATATTCAGAACGTCCTCTGCGGCCAGGCGGGCGTCGATGGTTGGTTGTTCTACGATTTCCGGTGCAGTGACCCGCTTGCGTATCGAGTCCTGCGTGTGGATCCCTCAAAGCATGTGACGCGGCGATGGTACTACTGGATTCCGGCTCATGGTTCCCCGGCGAAGCTCTTGCACCGTATCGAACCGCACGTTTTGGACGAGTTGCCGGGCGAGACCAGACAGTACGTGTCGTGGGACGAGCAGAAGACTCGTCTTGGGGAGATTCTGAAACAAGCTCGGCGTGTCGCCATGCAATATTCCCCTCTGAACGCCATCCCCTATCTTTCTCGCGTGGATGCCGGAACGATCGAGCTGGTCCGTAGTCTCGGCGTAGATGTCGTGACTTCCGCCGATCTTGTCCAGCATTTTGAAGCAGTCTGGAGCGAACAACAGCTGGAAAGCCACTGTGTCGCCGCCAAGACGCTCCGTCGGATCGTTGACGAGGCCTTCTCGCAGATCGGCGGTTGTTTTTCGCGCGGCCGGTTGTTGACGGAGTATGACTTGCAACAATTCATTCTTTCCCGCATTGATGCGTACGGTCTTGTGACGTCAAGCCCGCCCATTGCCGCTGTGAGCGCACACAGCGCCGATCCGCATTATGGGCCAGACCCGCAGGGTTCTTCGGAGATCCGCAGAGCCGATTTGGTGTTGATTGACCTTTGGGCAAAGAAGCCCGAAGCAGGATCGGTCTATGCCGATATTACTTGGACCGGGTTTGTGGGAAAAACGGTGCCGCCCCGTCAGCGGGAAATTTTCGACATCGTGCGTCGTGCGCGCGATCAAGCGCTGTCCTTTGTAACAGAACGGGTTGCGGCAGGCGACTTCCCCCACGGCTGGGAAGTAGATGAAGTCTGTCGGCAGGTGATTCGTGAGGCTGGCTACGATGATCGATTCCTGCACCGGACAGGTCATTCCATCGGAGAAGAGGTGCATGGAAACGGCGCCAACATCGATAACCTCGAAACGCGCGATAGCCGTCGGCTGATACCTCGGACATGCTTCTCAATTGAACCCGGCATTTATCTGGCCGGAGAGTTCGGAATCAGGAGCGAGCTGGATGTGTATCTATCCGATCATGAGGCGATGGTCTATGGTCAGCCACTTCAGACGGCTATCGTGCCGATTCTGGACTAGAAGCGCAAGTCACAAGATCAGCATCATTGCTTCCTTCCCCCGATCCACTCGCCCGGATGTTGGCTTGACACCGTTTGCAACCGCCGGATAGAGTCAACCAAGGGTTTCAGTCGGGAAAGGAACATTATGTTCGGTACCATGGGATTCTCAGAACTCATCATTATCTTGGTGATTGTCCTGATTATTTTCGGAGCGGGAAAACTTCCGCAGATCGGCGAGGGAGTGGGGAAAGCCCTCAGAGGATTCAAAAAGGAGGTGCACGATATGCCGCCTCCCGAATCCGCTCAGTCTCCGTCCGATCAACCTGCGGCACAGGGGCAAGTTGCGGCGAGACCCTCCATCGAAGAGGCGCGCGTTGCCGCGCCGTCTCAGAGTTCCAACGCGCCGCCGCCAACAGCGCCCTACACTCCAGGTCCTGAGCTCACTCCTGGGACGACGGCTGCGCTGATGGCCAACTTGGGCCCGCAGGCGCCAAATCCCAAAACCGCAGCTGCTGGCCAGTCGGCGCCGACTCCTGCCAGCCAACCTGCTGCCACAGTTCATGGACAGCAACCCATCAGTATGGAAGATCGCATGGCCGCCCCCACCCCAGTGTCGCGTGCACAATATCCACCCCTTCCCCCAGGCGCCCAAGCGAAGCCGGTAGCCAAGCGGCCTTCTGCGGTCGTCAATAAGGATGCGGTTGCACGAGTTCAGGCCCAACAGGCGGCGATAAAAGCCAAGGCCGCTCAGCAGCCTCAACAATCCGGGGTGTCGCCAGAGGACATGCAGAGCCTCGGCGAAGGGCTGGGCGATGCGCTGCGCACCTTCCGCCAGGCCGTCGCAGACGTCCGCAATTCAGTCGATCCGGAAATGCGGACGATTCGCGCTGAGATGGATGCTGCTCAAAAAGAAATCGAACAATCCATGGAGGCCGCGAAGGAGATGCCGGCGGTGCAAGAAGAGCCTCCCAAACCCGCATGAGCCGATCCTCGTCCTTGGTCAACCCCCGGCAATCCCTACGCCCATCACTCACTACCGTAGCTCTCGTCATCAGTCTTTCGGCACCTCAGGCATCCTGCTATGTGGAGGCACCGTCGGCCAGCCCGGAGGTTGTGGCAGTTCGTCTTGAGGCGTTACTTTCCGATAAAAGTTCGGACGTTCGTCGGACCGCAGCCGAGTCGCTGGGAAAGATCGGAAGCCGAACGTCGGCCCGAGCTCTCGTAGATGTACTGAGTGATGAAGTGGCGACGGTGCGACAGGCCAGCGCCGTAGCATTAGGGCGGTTTGGCAATAGCGTAGGGGACCAAGCCGGCATGCCACTGCTGTTACGTCTGACGGATCAATCGGATGCGGTACGGACCAGTGCAGCTCGAGCGATCAGCGAGTTTGGGGAGACACCGGCTGTCGTAGATCGGCTGGAAAAACTTTTACGTTCGCCGGACGTCCGCACGAGGCGAGCGACTGTTCTGGCGCTGCAAGCGATAGATACTCCGGTCAGCTTCAGTGTTCTTGCCGAAGCTCTGCGGGACCACGATCCCCTGGTCCGGCAAGGCGCAGTCGCCGCACTCGGTGAATTGGCCGACGCTCGTGCGATCCCCCTCTTTCGAGCGCGCCTGCAGCACGATGTGGCGGTTGGTGTCCGGAGCGAGGCGGCGTTTCGGCTTGGCAAGATCGGCGATCGGACCGTTGTCGTCGATTTAGAGAAGGCCGCAGAGCGTGATCCTAATGCGGAAGTCCGCCGATGGGCTCAATGGGCGAGGCAAGAACTCAGCTCGTGATCCGGGTCCGATTCAGGGCACTGACCAATCCGACGACCTGATCGCGCGCCTCGGGGGCAATGTCGGTGAACTGAACTCCCATGCCCGGAAACAAGAGATATCGTTCCGGCTTGGCACGGGTCCAGGCTACCTTCGCCTTGGCTTTGAGTTTTTCCCAGGGACGATCCGGCAGTGAAAATTCAACCGCAAGTTCGGTTCCTGGAGCCAACGGCACGCTGCTCTCAATAAACAACCCTCCGCCGCCGATCCCCCCCGTAAGACTGTCAAACTGCTTTCCTTCAGACGTGGTATATCGAACCTTGACTGCCAACGGCGCTCGAGCGTGTACCCGACTGTGAGCAAACCGCTCATCCTCATCAATGGCGAGAATGCGTTCAATGATCGAGGTCCATGTGAGAGTCCCGATCCGTTCTCCATTCACGCCGACCAGATGAATCAGCTCCTGATCGCAATCAATGTCGAGGGCTTTCCCCTGGTGCTGTTCCGTCACCGTCACCGGCAGCTTCATGGACAGATTACCCCATCTGCGGACCGTCGCAACGATCGTTCCTCTTGTGGCACACGATTAGGCCTCTGCTTTTAGCGATCGCACGACATCCAGGACGCGGTTACGTGTGTCGTTTGCAATATCCGTAAATCTGATGCCCATGCCCGTCGAGCACGTGTATTGGTCCGCCTTTGGGCACACCCATGCGACGACCCCTCTAGCTGAGAGCCACTCTAAAGGAGCGGCGGGCAGAACGAACTCCACAGCCAACTTCGTCCCGACGGGAAGCGGGGCCTCGCTTTCGATGAACAACCCGCCGCCGCCGATTCCTCCGGCACGGCTTTCAAACGTGGTCCCTTCGGCAGTGTGATACTTCACCTTGACAGCGAGGGTGACCCTCGGCTCAGTTCGAAAATCCTTTGGTGCAGAGGGTTTTCGGTAGGCCAAGATCTGGTCGATGATGAAATCCCAAGACAGACTTCCAAGAGGGTCACCGCTTATGCCCAGGAGGGTAATGGTTTCTCGTGAAGGGTCCAGATCTAAGGATTTACCCTTGTGCTTGTTGCTTGCACTGACAGGTAGTTTCACGGGATCCTTTCGGGTCAATGTTCTGGAGGTAGTATAGCGCAGGATGCTGGATTGTCTAACGGAAGCGAGGAATTAGGCAGAGAGACAAAACGTGTCCAAACCTAACGGAGCGCGAGACGGATCTACATGTATGCGAAAACAAAAGGGGCGCCTCGCCGGCGCCCCTCATGAGGTCTTTTCCGTAGTCGACGTGCCGCCTAGGCGCGTCGATCTCTATGCGCTTTTCATTTCTTTATCCTGATCAAAAATGCGGATCGGCTGACTCTTCCCGAGGATGACATCTTCCGCGACCAGGACTTCCTTGATCTGCTTCTGAGAAGGCACGTCGTACATGACATCAAGCATCACCTCTTCTAGAATTGCGCGCAGACCCCGGGCTCCTGTCTTCTGCCCGTAGGCCTTCCGAGCGATGGCTCCCAAGGCGCCTTCCGTGAATTTCAATTTCACCTTTTCAAAAGACAGCAGCTTCTCGTATTGCTTCGTCAACGCATTTCTGGGCTCGGTGAGAATTCGGATCAGTGCTTTCTCATCGAGCTCTTCCAGCGTCGCGACGACCGGGAGCCGGCCGACGAACTCCGGTATCAGTCCATACTTCAGAAAGTCTTCCGGTTGAGCCAGCGCCAATAATTCACCCAAACGCGCTTCGCTACGGCCGCGCACCTCGGCTCCGAATCCCATCGCTTTGCGGTTCAACCGCTGTTCGACGATAGCATCAAGTCCTACGAATGCTCCGCCGCACACGAACAGAATGTTGCTGGTGTTGACCTGAATAAACTCCTGATGCGGATGCTTGCGCCCCCCTTGAGGGGGAACGTTGGCGACGGTGCCCTCGATTAGCTTCAGCAGCGCTTGCTGGACGCCTTCCCCGGATACGTCGCGGGTGATCGACGGGCTATCGCTCTTGCGACTGATCTTATCGATTTCATCGATGTAGACAATCCCACGTTCGGCCCGTTCGACATCGTAATCCGCAGCCTGGAGCAGCTTTAGAATGATATTCTCCACATCCTCGCCGACGTAGCCGGCCTCCGTCAGCGTCGTCGCGTCGGCAAGCGTGAATGGGACATCGAGATACCGGGCGAGGGTTTGGGCGAGGAGGGTTTTACCGGTGCCGGTCGGCCCGACCATGAGAATGTTGCCTTTTTGCAGTTCGACATCATCCACTTCCTTGGATGAGATCCGCTTATAGTGATTGTGGACGGCGACCGACAGAATTTTTTTGGCTCGGTCCTGCCCAATGACGTACTGATCCAAATGGTGCTTGATTTCCGACGGTTTTCTGAGCTTCGAGGAGATTTCTTCCTTGGCTTCTTCCCAATCCTCCGCGATGATGTCGTTGCAAAGGTTGACGCACTCATCGCAAATGTAGACCGTTGGACCCGCAATGAGTTTACGGACTTCATCGCGGCTCTTGCCGCAAAAGGAACAGCGAAGGTGTCGGTCGATCTTGTCTTGTTTCGGCATGCCGCCTCCTCGTGTTACTTGTCTCTGCCGCCGTCCTTGGCACCGTCTTTTTCGACGAGACCTTTGATGCTCTTTGGCGGTCTCGAGATGACCTCGTCGATCAAGCCGTACTTCTTGGCATCCTCGCCGGACATGAAGTAATCACGTTCCGTATCCAAGGCGATCTTGTCCAACGGCTGGCCCGTGTGTCTGGCCATGATTTCGTTGAGCCGCTCTCGAATCTTCAGAATCTCTCGCGCATGAATGTCGATTTCCGTTGCTTGTCCCTGGAACCCTCCCATCGGTTGATGGATCATCACGCGCGCATTGGGCAAGGCGAAGCGTTTGCCTCTTGTGCCTGCCGTCAGAAGAAGCGCGCCCATACTGGCGGCCTGCCCCAGGCAGATCGTCGTGATGGCCGGTTTGACATATTGCATCGTATCGTAGATGCCGAGACCGGCCGTGACACTGCCACCGGGTGAATTGATGTACAGATTGATGTCCTTTTCAGGGTCTTCGGCTTCGAGAAAAAGTAATTGCGCGATGATAAGGTTGGCGAAGATGTCGTCGACGGGAGCGCCCAGGAAGATGATGCGGTCTTTCAACAGGCGGGAATAGATATCGTACGCGCGCTCGCCGCGGTTCGTTTGCTCGATGACGATCGGAACTAACATGCGACACGGTCCTTTCTATTCAGTAGCCAACGCGAGAGAAAAGCAGGGGCTCATCTTACCATATTTCCTACCACGTGCGGCTTCGAATCAATTCAAGAAGCGCAGCGGTCCTTGCCGTTTCCATCATCCCTGAATCACCGCGTGACGATAGACGAAGTCGAGGGCTTTGTCCGCGAGGATGCGGCCTCGGAGATCATCCGACGAGTCTTGTCCGCCGGCCTGGATCATGCGCCGGAGATCGTCCGCCGATACCTTCAGCTCGGAAGCCAATCGAGTCAGCTCCGCAGTCACATCTTGTTCATCGACCGATAGCCCTTCTTTCTCTGCGATGGCTTCGAGGATCAGACCGACCTTGACGCGCCGCGCCGCCTCAGGCTGATGCTCCTCTTTGAGTTTCTTGAGGTCATCAGGTTGGACGTCATCGGAGTCGCTTTTTTTCTTCTTCTGTCGAGCTTGGATGTGCTGGCGGATCATGGCGGTGAGCTCACGTTGGACCAGGGTATCCGGCAGCTCGAAATGATGGGTTTCGACCAGGCGCTTGAGGACCGTGTCTTTGTAGGTCTCTTCGATATCTTTCTGAAGGGCCCTATCCATTTCAGCACGCAGCTTCTCTTTGATTTCCTGGAGCGACGTATAGGGTCCGCAGTCCTTCGCAAATTCATCATCCAGAGCGGGAAGTTTCTTTTGTTTGATGGCTCGAATCGTCACGCGAAAGAGGACGGTCTTACCCGCGACACGTTGGTCGGGATGAGTCGAGGGGTATGGCTGAGGCAACTCGATGGTTGCCCCCTCCTTCCTTCCAATCACCTGCGCATCCACTTCGAGTCCGAGAATAGGAGTCTTTGAGCCGATTCTGTGCAGATGACCTTCCTTCTTGGTTCCTTCCAGCGGCGACCCGTCGAGTGTCCCGTCGATATCCACGACCGCATAATCGCCCTCCGCCGCCGAGTGGTCGGCCGGAGCCGCATCCAACCGCGCATGTTGTTCTCTGAGGACCTCGATTCCTCGGTCGACTTGCTCGTCCGTTACCGCGCGTTTGTCGGGCTTTAAGGAAATTGGATTGGGCGCCTTGTAGTCCCGAAGTTCGATTTTAGGTTTGATCTCGACGGTGGCGGTAAAGCTGAAGACGGTGTCTCGTTTGATCTTGACCCGTTCCAATGGAGGAATCTCCACCAGCACAGGAACGATCCCGGCTTGCCGGATGGCACGATCGTAATAGTCAGGCACCAAGCTTCGAATGACATCCTCCTCGATCGCTTTCGCGTAACGCTTTTCAAGCAGCGCCACAGGAGCCTTTCCGGGGCGGAAACCGGGGATTTGGACTTGCCGATTGAGTTCGGTATAGGCCTTTGCAAAACGTTGGTTGACTTCTTCTGCGGGCACCTCGATCTTGAGGGCGCGCTTCATCGGCCCCAACTCGGTGACTTCCATTTTCATGGTCATATCGATATCGACCCCGATCAGGCTGGTGACGACGGCAACCCGATGGATATCACCTTCGTTGAAAGTTGGTGCGAGAGGGGGGACTCGAACCCCCACGGTTACCCACGAGATCCTAAATCTCGCGCGTCTGCCAGTTCCGCCACTCTCGCAGATTGTGTGAGCGGTGCGCCGGACGCTGCCATCTTGTACCGTCAGCCTGGTGGCACTGTCAACCCATCCAGAGTAGGGCGACCACAGCGGAGTATGGAGTAAATGGGACGCGTCATAGCTTCTCATGAACCTTGGGCGGTATAATGGTGATGACGTTACCCACTCCATTTCGAATGTGCCGCAGCGGCGGTCCTGGCGTGGGCATTCGGGACTCCTTCAAGGCCTCATCACACCTGAGGCAAGGTCATGCACCGAGGAGGCGCAAGATGAAACGAATGGCATGTTTGGCCGCGGGATTGGCGGTGTTCCTGTCGACACCGGTCGGCACAAGCTGGGCGTATCGTGATTACTTTACCCTCGAGCAAAAAGCGCAACTTGCGAAGATTCAGACGGTGCTCGTCGAGGCCATTGTGTTGACCGACAAAGGCGCCGGCGAAGCGGGACCGATTGCGGATGTGGCCGTGCGCCGGTTGACGGAACTGGGCTATACAGTGACTCGGGACAACACGAAATCCCAGGATGTCGTGTTCAAGGTCAAATGCGAGCAGCGGAAGACTTGGGAGGGGACCACGGCCGGAGGGGGTGATGCCGATTTGCCGGACGCCCCCTCACGTTTATGGAAAGGTCCAGCCTGCCAGCTGAACTATGTGCTCGGTAACATGAAGGTGAAATGGCAGAAGGAAATTCGAACAGACTTTGAGGATGCGGCCCAGGCTGCGCAAACTGCCGGCGCGACGGATCCCGGCGCCTACAGCATGGTGAAATTGAAGGAGCGCCTCGAACAATACGACTTTCCCGTCCTTGTCACAGCCGAATGGGGGCAACCTGATCGACTGTTGAAGCTCCTCGATGCATCGGACACGAATCAGGTTCGGAAACTACGGATCATCGCGATGCTCGGGGAAATGTCGGCCGACGAAGCGCTCCCCCGTCTCAAGGAGGCCTTGAAGGACAAGGATCTGGCTAAACAAGCCGCGGTGGCGTTGGGTAGCACCGGCAAGGAGAGTATCCCCATTTTGATCGACATCCTGAAGCACTCAAAGCAGCCGGAACTGCAGGCGGCTGCGGCCAAAGGTTTGGGTGAGGTTGGCAATGTGCACGGCGATCCGCGGATCGTGCCGTCGCTCATTGAAATGCTGGATGCGCCGGGCATCGACATTACCGTTCAGACCGAGATTGCATGGTCATTGGGAAAGATGCCGGATAAGCGATCCGTGGAGCCGCTGTTTGCTTTGGATAAGAAACTTCAGAAGATTCGAAGAGACCCGCCCGATCCTCTGATCAAGAAGCTCAAGGAAGCAGTGTTTTGGGCGATCAAGCAAGTGTATACAGAAGATCAATACAGCTAGTATCTGGCGCGTCGCGCGCGGAGTCAGTGCCACGGGCGGCGAGCCTTTAAAGGCTCGCCGCCCTTGGTGTTTCACCGGTGCCTTTACCAATTATCCCTCGTCCTTCCTTCAATCGCACCGCAGACCGTCTCGACTCGGCATCGTCTCATCTCTGTGCCCGAACTCGCCGATAATGCGCCGTCACCTTCATGCGGTTGCCGCAGATGTTCATGCTGCACCAATGGCGTGCGTGGTTCTTGGTCGTATCGTAGAAGTATAGAATGCAAGCAGGATTTCGACATTTCCTAATCAAGGATGGATCGCAATGACAAAGCAAGTCGCTCGCCAACTCGGCGATTGAGGCCAGAGGATGAACGACTTCTGCATCCGTTGGCTGAAACCGATTGTGAAAACCGCCTCGCATTCGAGTCAATTGCATACGTCCGATCCTGGAGGCGAGCACCTTGTTGATGGACTTCATCGCCGTAGCCGGTACGGCGCGACCTCTTACGAGCTGTTCAGTCATTCCTCGTAAGATCGCTCGAAACTCTCTTGCCTTTTCCAGTAGACGCTCGCCTTCCTGTTGGCTGTGCAGGGTTCTCGCCGCTTTCGCCGCCGTCTTATCGATAATCGAGGTGTGAACCAACCATGAGAGCAGGTCGGAGAAGTTTTCCAGGAGATCCACAAGTTGCCCGCGCTGAATCATCTGTGTGTTGATGAAATCCAAACACGGATGATTGCCGACGAATAGAAAATTATGGCGAGATCCGGTCTTCGTCACTGGAGTGTTGGCCCCATGAGCCTTCAAATATGTGCACCGTCAAAACACTGCTTGACAGGTTAATGCATATTCTGCTTAACTGTCAAAATATGAATTAGACGGTTAGATATGAATCGGTAAACGGAAGGAGGAAATCATGATGAAGGCGAGCGAGACACAGGGCGGGATACTGGGGTATTTGCAGACCGGCCATATTGGTCTGAACGTCAGCGACCTTAGTCGTTCCAAGAAGTTCTATCAAGAGGTCTTCGGTCTTGAGGTGATGGGGGAGTCGCAAGAGGCGGGACGGCGTTTCGTCTTTCTCAGCCAAGGTCAAAAGTTGATGCTCACTCTATGGCAACAAAGCGAGGGAAGCTTTGAGAAGCGGCGCCCCGGCCTTCATCATCTCTCGTTTCAGGTCGATACGATCGAGCAGGTTCGGGCTGCCGAGCTAAAGCTGCGGGACATGAACGTGTCTTTTCTACATGATGGGATTGTGCCGCATGGTGAGGGAACAGGTTCAGGTGGTGTGTTCTTCGAAGACCCGGACGGCATCCGGCTGGAAATTTACAGCCCGGCCGGCGCAGACAATTATGCCGCTCCGATAGCCGGAGCGCCCTCGTGCGGATTCTTTTAGGTATCGGCATGGAAGTAGAGGGATATGACAGTGCGATACCATTCTGGAGAGTTTGAGGTCCGACGCCGCGCTGGAGTGCAGGAATCAGCTCGCCGCGTGGGTGGAACGATTCGCTCCTCAATCCCGCCGGCCGCGCAGGACTTTCTGCTTAGCCAAAGAATGGCGGTGGTTGGGACCGTTGATGCCGAAGGTCGGGTGCGGGCCTCTCTGTTGACTGGTCCGGCCGGATTCATGCGGGCAGTGGATGAGCAGACGGTCTGGATTGACGCCCTCCCGGTTCCGGGCGATAGCCTGACGGAAAACCTCCGTGCTCGTCTTGAGATCGGCATGCTCGTGATTGATCTGGCCACGCGTCGGCGCATGCGGCTGAACGGGAAAGGTCGCATACTGGGCGACGGCCGTATTTGTGTGGAGGCCAGCGAGGTGTATTCCAATTGTCCCAAGTACATTCAATCGCGTGTCATCTCTGCCGGCAAAGATCGGGTAGGGCAGATGTACACTTCCCACCATGCTACTAGTCTCTCGCCGATTCAACAAGACTGGATAGCGAAGGCTGACACCTTCTTCATTGCCAGCGCTCATCCAGAGGTCGGCGCCGACGTTTCCCATAGAGGTGGATATCCGGGTTTTGTTCGTATCGTCAACAGCGAGACGCTGGTGTGGCCGGATTATTCAGGCAATACCATGTTCCAAACGCTGGGCAACATACTGGTGAATCCAAATATCAGCCTACTATTTATCGAGTTTGAGCGAGGCGACACGCTTCAACTCACGGGGCAGGCACGAGTGCTCTGGGACGCCCACGCCGCCGCCAAATTCCCAGGCAGTGAACGGGTCGTCGAGTTTTGCTTAGATCAGGCGATCGAGTCGGCCGGAGCCAGCCTCTTACAGTGGCGGTTCGAGGAGTATTCTCCGTTCAATCCTACTTGAGTTGGAGCGATCACAAAGTTGCATCTTTGCGATGGGTATGGTTCCATCCACCACCACGACGCGAATGTGTCGTTCTTCTTGGCCATGGAGGATTTCACTATGAGCACGATCTCGCGCAGACGATTTCTTCAGCTTTCGGTTGCGGCCGGCGGTGCGCTCATGCTCGGCGATGGAGCCGACCAAATACTGGGATTGACGAGGAAAACCCGGGTGGCCTCGGCGGCGGAGCCGATCAAAGTTGGGATTATCGATCCGCTCTCCAGTCCCTACAAAACATCCTCGATCCACGATGTTCACGGAGCGAACGTGGCGGTCGATCTCTATAACAAGCGTGGAGGGGTGTTGGGACGACCGGTGAGCATTCTCGAAGCGGATGATGCGTCTAATGTGGATACCGCGATAAAGGCTGCCACGAAGCTGATCAAAGAGGATCGAGTGGATTTCTTGATGGGCACATTCAACGGGGATGTTGCGCTCGCCGTGTCCGAACTCGCGAAGCAGGAGAACAAGTTATTTATGGTGACCGGCGCGCATGTGCTCGATCTGACCGGCGCCCGCTGCAACTCGCACACGTTCGTCTTCATGCCCAATGCTCGTATGCTGGCGCAGGCCGTCACGCCGCATCTGGCAAAAGCCTCTGGAAACAAGTGGTTCATGATCACCGCCGACACGGTCGACGGGAAGGCCTCACTCAAGGCGATGACCGAAGCCCTTACGGCGAATGGAGGCGAGGTGGTGGGGTCGGTCACGACCACCTTTGGCACGACGGATTTCACGAACTCCTTCACCGACGCAAGGAACGCCAAACCCAATGCGGTCATTCTCAATCTCTACGGATGGGATCTGGTCAACGCGTTGAAAACCTATGGCAAACTGGAGCTGGCGAAGGAGAAGATCGGAGTCGGCGGCATGATCGCGGGAGAACAGATCGGTCGGCCTCTCGGTTACGCCAACAATGCGGGAATCTGGGGGTTGATCTGGGACCCGAAGATCAATAACGAGGGGTCCAAGCGGTTCATTCAAGGCGTGATCGACAAATATAATCATACCCCGACCTCACGATGTTATCTCGGCTATGCGGCCATGATGCAAATTTTGGAAGCGGTGGGGCGGGCAGGGACGACCGAGACAGCGGCGGTCATCAAAGCATTGGATGGATACAAGTTCGATGGCCTCAAGGAAGGGCCGTCCTATTTCCGAACGTGGGATCACCAGCACGTTCAGGATGTGTTGGTGGGACAGGCCTATGGAAAAGAACTCGGCCTGGGTCACTATAAGATCCTCGCTACCGTACCCGGCGATGCCGTCGCCGGATCACGCGAACAGAGTTCCTGCAAAATATAGTTGCTGGGATCGGCGGGAACAGATCCCCTTCCCGCCGATCCCGGAACACCTTTCGGAGAGTCGACACCTCCTCACGACTTGGGTGTCACGCGAACTTCGACCCGCCGGTTTTTCTGGCGTCCAGCCTCCGTCGTATTCGGTGCGACCGGTTTTGCATCAGCATATCCGGTAGAGGAAATCGTCTCGAAGGACACCCCGCCGCCCGCGAGAGCTTTCACCGCGTTCGCTGCGCGCGCGTCCGATAATTCCTTATTCGAGGGGAACCGTTTCTTGAGCGAGCTGCGGATCGGCCGGTTGTCGGTGTGTCCGTCAACCTGAGTCTTGTACTCGGGATAGTCCTTCAGGATTTGCCCGACCCGCTTCAACGCATCCGCACCGGCAGGCTTCAATTGATCCTCGCCCGAGCCGAACAGGTAAGCCGACGCGAGGTTGATCAACAAACGTTCATTGTTCAGGTCCACCGTGATATTGCCCTTCTCGATTTCAGGCCGTAGCGCCTTGACCAATCCGCGCTGCGCCTGCGTGAGCTTCTGCATCTCGGCCGAGAGGTCTCCCCGCAGCCGGGCCAATTCTTGGTCACGTTCTGCGAGGTGACGTTCCAATTCGCCGATCCTCCCCATGGTTTTATCCTTATCTCCTGCAGCACCACGCAGAGCGGCCAGTTCCTGGTCTCTTTGAGCCAACTGGCGTTCAAGGTCGGCGATTCGCCGCTTGCACTGATCCAGATCGCCCGACATAGCGCCAAGCTGTCCGGTGAGCTTGTCTTGGTCGTCCCTGCCTCCGCGTAAACCTGCCAGCTCCTGATCCTTCTGTGCCAACTGGCGTTCGAGGTCACCGGCACGATTCTTCGCTTGATCGAGCTCGCTGGTGGCGGAGGAGAGCTGTGCGGCCAGCTTGGATGAATCGCCGGCATTGCCGCGCAGTGCAGCCAGTTCCCGGTCGCGATCGGCTAGCTGGCGTTCGAGGTCGGAAGTTCGTCGATTCGCCTGGTCGAAATTACCAGACATTCCTCTCAAGCGAGCCAGTTCAGCATCACGGTCGGCCGCCTGTCGTTCAAGGTCTGCCAGGCGAGCATCCCGCGGGTCGGCTTTCGCCGTCGCTGCATGGGGCACGGCCTTCATTTCATTCAAGGCCCGGCTCACCGTATCGTTCGGAGCGTGAGGCTGCATACAACCTACCGCCGCCATTGCTTCAAGCAAGATCACTGTGGTGCGAAGCAACTTCATCATGTCCTCCTTGAATGGTGATACAAGGCCTTAGGACTTACACACCCGAGGTGCAATGCGCGCACTTCACCGCTTTGATCGGAATCTCGGATAAGCAGTGAGGGCACGACTTGGTGGTTGGTACGGCGGCAGGGACCGGCTTCTTCAATCGGTTGACCTGTTTGATGATCATGAAGATCACGAAGGCAACAATCACAAAATCCAAGATGGCCTGGAGAAAAACCCCGTAATTGATGGTGGGGGCGCCTGCCGCCTTCGCTGCGGCTAAAGAGGGCTGAGATTGTCCGGACAGATTAATAAACAGGCTGGAGAAGTCCACTTTGCCCATGAGTAACCCGATCGGCGGCATCAAAATATCGCTGACCATCGAAGAGACAATCTTGCCGAACGCGCCTCCGATAATCACGCCGATCGCCATGTCCAGCACATTGCCCTTCATCGCAAATTCCTTAAATTCTTTCAGCATGGCGCTTCCTCCCTTGAAAGACGGTTTGGTGCAATGGATCTCCGCCCTACCGTTTCCTGGTCGTGTCGAAGCTGTAGCCTAATGTAATCAGGTACAGGTTATCCGTATCCGACGTATTCGCGGCCGGTCTGCTGTTGTACCGGAGTGTCCATTGGAATCCGCTCACGAATCCGTCGATAATCTTGAGCCGGACGCCGGTATCAGCCGTAAGATACACGTCGCGGGAGTCTGCGAGGGAGGGGAATCCTTCCTGGAAATGGTACAGCTCTACTCTATCTTCCAGGAATGGCCATTTCCACTTGATGGACCAGCGTCCCCGCGCTGAGGCCCTGTCCGGCGACACTTTGAAATCTTCATTGAAATAGGCCAGACCAGCTTCGGCATTTAGCGTCATGTCTCTTAGGTATGGGCTGGCATAGTCGTCCTTGTCAATGAACTGGTAACCGGGACCGGATGAGAGGCCGGTCCGGAGCTTCAGGTCTTGGAAAGTATCCTGCTCGAAGTAGGACGAGGCAAACCAGTAAAAGCGCTTCGTGATAAAGAAATCGAGTTTGATGGTTCCACGGCTGTTGCGTACGAGCAGGCTGCCTTGGTCGTCGCCGTAGATATACCGCCCCACGATAGTCAATCGTAAAGATTCGCTGCGGCCGATAAATTCTCCCAGCAGACTGGCGTTTCGAAGGTGGCTGTTTCCAGTGGCCTGAGAAAACCCTCCTTGAAGGCTTCCGCTATAAATCACCGGAGGCTGCACGAGAGGATCCACAGAAACGATCGCGTCCAGAGGAACGGTTATCGTACCTTGCATCGGTTCAGTCTTGAGCAGCAGGGCTCCAGGGGGCCCCTCCTCCACCGTTCCGACCAACACCGTTCCTTCTTTTAAATGGACGGGGATTGGGCGAAAGACCTTTAGCTTCGAGACCTCGGACCACTTCACTTTGATCGGGTCGTCGGCCGAAGGACTCTTGATCAGGAGGGCGCCTCTCTCCATCTCAATCACTTGGCCATAGACCACGCTGCCGTCTTTGAGCGTCACGACATCAAGGTTCTCTGCTGATGGAGCGATTGTGGGACAGACAACGACGAACAAAATAAGAAAGCTACCGAGCAGCTTCTTCATATCGATTCATACCTCCTGGAACGATGATGTGAAATTGAAGCCGCCATAAAACCCTGGGGCATCGATTTCGTCAAAAGCGTTTTCCAGGTTAAGGTCAATCATCATGTGTAGGGTGAAGGTCGCGTGGCCATCAATCGCCTCTGAACGCGACAAGCAAGTGAGCGCCTCTTCGCAACTACAAACAAAAACTTAAAAGAAAGAAGGACAAAACAGATGTCGACACCATAGGGACGTATATTCCTGTGTGGCAAGATTGTCAGGTCATATCGAAGCCCCCTAATTCATGGGTGGGGATGATCGCCGGAGGAAAGAAGAGATCGTTAGCGCGCTAGATCGGAAACCTCTTGGCGACTGACAATGCGCTTCAGGAAGTGCTGATCAGTCGAATGTCCTGCTGGGGGATAGGCATCGGAACCTGAGTTTCGCGAAACCGTTCGATAATGGCCCGATTTAATTCTCCTTGGGCGACGCCAAAATCCGCTACCGACGTCCAAGGATCGATGGAAATCGAGATTGATGAGTCTCCCAATGCGGAAATACCGACGCCTGGCGCAGGATCTTTCAACACACGGGAATTCTGGGACAGAATCTCGCGGACGATGGAAAGAGCTTCAGTCAGGTCGGCACGATAGGAAACTCTTACCGTCAAATGCAATTGGCGGACAGTGCCGAAATTGTGCAGAATTTCTCCGACAATTTTGCGGTTGGGGATCACGACCCTGGACCGATCCGGATGCACGAGGACCGTCGAAAAAAGGTTAATGATCATGACGTCGCCATGCACGTCCAGCAGCGAAATATGTTCCCCGACTCGATAGGGCTTCGTGAAAATGATCGAGAGTCCAGCGACGACGTTACTGAGAACCCCTTGGAGCGCGAGCCCGACGCCCAGTCCGGCGACGCCGATGCCGGCGAGGAGCGGCGCGATCTGGACTCCGAGCTGACCCAGGGCAGCCATGACGGTGAAGAGAAGGACCACGATCTGAACCGTCTGAACCAGCAGGGTTCGGACCGGTGGCTCCATGTCCTGGCGCTGAAGCCACCGCCGCGTCAAGTTGCCGATCCAGCGGGCGACAAGCGCGCCTAAGACCAAGACGACAAGCGCTCCCAGCGCCTGAAACCCATAGCGGATCAAGTACGCAACGATGAGGTCCATTCCCGGCATAAGCTCTCCTCCTACCGCCCGAATAATCCCTTGAGCACGTCCTCGCCCTTCTGTTTCAGGTCTTCGGGTTTCGTGGACCCCTTGAGTAAGTCGTCCACGGCTTCTTGAACTTTCTCTTTCACCCGTTCTTGAACCTTCCCGGTCAAGGCCTTGGAATCGAGGCCATACGAAGGGGCCTGCGCGTTGCCGGTGATGAGGAGCGGCAGCGTCAGTCGTCCACCGGAGAATGCGAGCTTGGCGGCGGGCGAGGATCCGGCGATCTTCTGACTCAACGGTTGCGACAGGTGGAGATTGACTTTGAGGTTGAGTGTTTGATCAAAGCCGACCGTGCCGGCGCCGGTCGCCTGGAAATCATGGCTGTCCATCAGAAGCCGCTGGACATTGATGACGCCCTGCTTGATCGCGACATCGCTTTCCATGAGAGAAAAAGCAGTGGCCTTCACGTTGTCGGACGATACCCCGACGACCTTCAGCAGGCTCACGGCTTCTTCCATCAGATTGATACCTTCGAGTTTGCCGTCCTTGACCGAGAGATGTCCGGTTCCTTCAAGCGCTCGCGTCAGGTCCGACATGGAGAATCCTTGACCCTGCACGGCGAGATCCGTCGAGGCCGTTCCGCTGACGGAGACCCGATCGGTTCCGACGGCCTCCAGCGCCGGCCCAAGTTGCAAGCCCTGGACGGAGACCTTGCCGTTGAAGGGGGGCGCGGCGGACCCCAACGTCATACCGCCCGTGCCCTTCACCAGCCCATTGAAGAGTTGGAGCGCCAGGCTGTTGAGCCTCGCCTCCTGGCCTTTGAGTTCCGCAACCGCTTGGAGGTCTTTTATTCCAGCCGGGTTTTTCAAGGACACGGCGACCGGCAGATCCGTCGTGTTGATCGCCTGCGAGGTGGCGCCCACCTTCGCCTGTCCATTCAATAGAACGCCCTTGACCTGGACAACAGAATTGCCCAACCATACGGCGAATCCAAACTCTGGGAGGTCCGCGAGTTCCAACGGCGGCACGCCTTCTTTGAGCGGATATTTCGCCTTGAGAGTCGCACGCAGATCTTTTACTTGCACCGGTTTCGTCAGCGGAAGCGTGACGGGGAGATCGGCGGTATTGATGACCGGCGACGTGAGGGTGGCGTCGAGGTTCCCCCCCAGCAAGCTGCCATTGAGCGCCATCGCGACCTTCCCGAAGCCGAGGTCGAAATGAAACTGTTTGAGCTCCAACGCTTCGGTTAAAGGACCAAACATGCCGTTCAACGTGACCGATAGGTTATAAGGTTGCACTACTGCCGCCGCACGAAGGCTGGGAGTCTCGCCGAGACGCACCGACTTCAGCAGCACGTCTAAATCGTCGATCCTGTACTCCGTTGGTTTTGGAGTGGATTCATCTCGATAGGATAGCGTTCCTCCTGTGATTGACACGCGATCGACTGCGAGGAGCGCCAGCGCCTGAAGCGGATTCCCAGGCTTCTGAGAAGGAAGACTGTCCGGCTGTGAAGGCGTTGGCTCGGCCGGTCCTGTGGGCCCGATCGTGGACACATTCAAGACACCGTTGCGGTTCTTCAGCACGGTGATCAGCGGATCGCGCAACGTAATCTCTTCGACTTCTACTTTTCCGCTGAACAGCGGCAACAATTTCACCCCCACATCGAGCGAGGTAAGCGATGCAAACGGGCCGGCGCCAAATGCAGGATCGTCCTGGACGGTAAAGCCGGCTACCCGAGCTCCGATGCGGGGCCAGATCGTCAATCGAATGTCTTGCAGCACGATCTTGCGATTCAGGGCGTCCTCAATGAGAGGGCGATACTGGTCCTGGTATCTGTTCAGATCGATCAAGAACGGCAGAGCGAGAACCACCGCCACGACCAGACAAATCACGACTCCGATTCCAACGAGGACTTTCATCACAGACCCTCCTCTCACTGTGAGGCAGTATAGTGACGAGCCTTTCATGGGTCAATGACACGGATGCATCTACGGCCGCGCGTGCAAAGTCGAGTCAACGGCACGTTCCTCACCTTGCCGCATATGGGACTGCATGTTAAGATGCCGCTCTTTGAACGAACCGTCGCGGAGAGGTGCGAGAGTGGACGAATCGACGTGCTTGGAAAGCACGCGTCCTGGCAACGGGACCGTGGGTTCGAATCCCACCCTCTCCGCCATCTAAAGCCAGTGCTGAGTTATGAGTGCTGAGTGTTGAGTCGCAAGAATGTGGGCGAAAAGTTGGCTTCACCGCCTGTTCGTGTGAGTCTTTTTTAACTCATAACTCAGCACTCAGCACTTCTTGAAGAAGGGGCTGGGCCCTGTGCAACGGAATCCTGCCAACCCCGCCAGGTCCGGAAGGAAGCAACGGTACGCAGGCGAGTCCGGGTGCCGCAGGATCACCTGGCCCCACTCTCCCTCGGAGCGAGGAGTGCTGAGTTCTGAGTTATGAGTACTGAGTTGGAACCGTCACTCATTCCTTTCAGAACTCAACATTCAGAACTCGGAGCGTAGCGACGTTGGATTATCAAGTCTCCGCTCGCAAATACAGGCCCGGCACGTTTGACGACGTGATCGGGCAGCCGCATGTCGTCCAGACATTGATGAATGCGATCGCCACGAAACGGATCGCGCATGCATTTTTGTTTTCCGGCACGCGCGGGGTCGGCAAAACGACGGTTGCTCGGATTCTCGCGAAGGCGTTGAACTGCGAACAAGGCCCGACGGGGTCACCTTGTAACATCTGCCCTAATTGTCTCGAAATCACTCAAGGAACTTCAGTGGACGTGATTGAAATCGACGGAGCGTCCAATACAGGGGTGGATGACGTCCGGGAAATTCGAGAGAACGTGAAGTTTACGCCGTTTCGAGGGAGCTACCGCATCTATATCATCGATGAAGTACACATGCTCTCGAACTCCGCGTTCAACGCACTACTGAAGACGCTGGAGGAGCCGCCGGCCCATGTGGTGTTTATCCTCGCGACGACGGAAATCCATAAGATTCCGCCGACCATTCTCTCTCGTTGCCAACACTACAACTTCCGCCGCATCGCGAGAACCGACATCATGCAGCGCCTTCGGCATGTGGCGACGCAGAACGATATTGCCGTCGAAGATCGCAGCCTGACGGCCTTGGCTCGGGCGAGCGAAGGCAGCATGCGGGATGCCCTCAGCTTGCTGGATCAGGCGGTTGCCTTTGGCGGGAAAACGGTCGACCACACCGATTTGGAAGTGTTGTTGGGGGCGGTGCCACAGGAACATGTGCGGACCATGATCGCCGCCGTCATCGCCCGAGACAGTTCGGCTGCCTTGCGGGTCATTGCCCACCTGCTGGATAAAGGACACGAACTGCGTTCTTATTGCGCCGATGTGGTCGAATATGTTCGCAATCTTTTGGTGGCGGCGGTGGTCGCGTCTCCCCAGGACTTACGCGGGCTGATCGAGTGCTCTGAAGACGATCTGCGTCAGTTCCTCGCCGATAGCCAGGCATTTAGTCCGGAACAATTGCAGGAGTGGTTTCGTATTTTCACCCAGGCCGAAGACGCATTGCGTTTGAGCGCCCACCCTCGATTCGTGTTGGAAACGGCCGCAATCCGCGCGGCGCGGCTATTGATGCCGCGCTCTGAGACTTCAGTGGGGATCGGGCTCAAACAGGCCGCCTCGGAACCCGCGATGAAGCGTGATATGCCTCCAGGAGCGCAGGGTCGGCCCGGCGGCTCTATGAGTGCCGCCTCGCCTACGAATACAGACACTCGGCCTATGCCGCCGGATGCGGTCCGCTCGAACTCTCCGCCACCAGCCAAGCCGGTCCCACCTGCTGCACCTGCGAACAAGCCAAGGTTCTCGGCCGGTCCGATTCGCCCTGAGACTCACGTTCCGCCGGCGCCTACCGCGCCTCCTGTGGCGGCGGCGGAAATTCCGGCCGAGACCGCGCCGATCCGCCTTGATTGGGAGCAATTCCAGGAACGAGTCGCGGCCACGCATCCGAATATCGCTCCGTTTCTTGAAATGGGCAGGCTGGTGGGTGTGGAAGGGAACCATGTGATTCTCGGATTTGGCAAGCAAGCGACAGTGGCGCGGTCGATCCTTGAAAAGGAAGACAACCTGCGAACCATCACGACGCTGTGCAGCGAGTTGGCCGGGCAGGCTCTTCGGGTGCGGGTGGTGGAATTGACCGAAGCGGAACTGTCCGGTCCGACGATGGCGCAAGTGCGCGCGGCAAAAGTGCAAGAACAGAAGGTCGTGCTCCTTGACCGGGCGCGCGCACATCCATTGGTGAAGCAAGCACTGGAACTGTTTGGAGGAGAGCTGGTCGAAGTTCGCCAGACTGCCACGCAGAAGGAGGCACAGAAATGAAAAATCCGTTCGGGAATATGGCCAACATCATGAAACAGGCCCAAGCGATGCAGGAGCAGATGGCGAAGGTTCAGGAGCAGGCGGCCGCAAAGACGGTGGAAGGTACCGCTGGTGGGGGGATAGTCACGGTCACTGCAACCGGCGGGCTGCAGATCGTGAACGTCAAGATAGATGCCGAAGTCGTGAAATCCGGAG
>JBQTHT010000160.1:0-9020 GCA_052389595.1 Nitrospiraceae bacterium | reverse complement strand
GAGCGAGTGGTTGCCGAAAATCACATACTGCCGTCCCGCCTTCATGCTCAGGCCCTGGACACCGCCCAGGTTCCGGACCAGCACATAGGCAGCGCGGACGCCAAGGCGGCACCCACCGCAATTGTTGGGACTGCCAGCCGCTCCTGTTTGAACACCTGCTGCCGAACAATTGTGGTTCAGCGCATCGCCGCCGTTACCCGCATTGTTTGGATTCCCGTTGCCGCCCCAGGTCGCCGCGTCAATGATTTCCATGTAGAAATTGACGTCGGGCGAAAGATCGTAGCCGATGCCCAAACGTACCCACTGTTGCACATAGAAGTCATTAGCCGATCGTCCTCCCAAAGCTCTTTGGCCAGGGCCAGCATTACAATTGCCACCCGCACCGATTGCACCGCCGAAACAGACGCCGTTCCGGAATTCCGGTCTCACGCGCAAGTCGGCGCGCATCCAGAAATTCTTGACGTCGAAGTTCCGGCCGATGACCGGATCGTAGGATTCGTACGCTTCTTTTTGCGGCATGTTCCGCGGGATTGCCGGTAGGTTCGTGATGCGTTCGCCGGGGGGAAGTTCATACCCTGCCCACGCGGGCAAGGGTAGCAACTGCAGGCTGGCGGCCAATGCAGCGCCGAAGATGGTGGCTAGACGAGCCCACCGAGACCGTCTTTGGATGCTTCTCATAGCGTTCCTCCTGTTAAGCATTCGGCTAGCGGCCTGGAACTCGGGGCTGAAGGTTTTCTCCCTTCTCGCCACTTGTCTCGTGCCTCTCGCCAATAGGCTGGTTGCCCAACCGCTTCCACTACGAAGCAAAGCCTTGTTCTTCATCGACCGATGCGTGTCATCGAAAGCCTGTTGTGCCCACGCTTTCGACTATCTTGCACTGCCAAGGTGAACCCAAAGCACGATTTCGTCAACCATTACTGCTTTGTGTCACCTCCTTTCAAAAAAATTCCAAACTCAAAAATGAAACTGCCAACTCCCACTTCCCTCCCCCTTAGCAAAGGGGAGAGTTGGGGAGGAGGTTACCTCTTTGTCGTTCGGGATTCGCTATCCCCTGTCTCAGCGGGTTTGGTGACGGCGTTGATTTCGTCCTCGGCTTCTTTCATAGACGCTTGGAAGTCCTGCTCTACCATTTTGACTTCCTGCTGGATCATGTTGATCTCCGGCTCTACCGACTTGCGGAGATCATCCGCCGTTTCCTTAAACCCCTTGACCGCTTTGCCGACCTGACGCCCGATCTCCGGCAACTGTTTGGGGCCAAACAAAAGAAACGCGATGATCAATATGATGAGTATTTCGCCTGCTCCGAGACCGAACATATTTCAAACCCTGGCTCGGGGCGAGAGGCCTACATTGGCGAGAGCCTAGAGGCCCGAGGCGAGAAGTGGGAAGGAATTCACCCCCCCTTGCCCCTAGCCCCGTACCCCGTGCCTTCATCGCCCATTGCCTCGCGTCTCTTGCCTTCCGTTCAGCCTTGTTTCGGCTGTTGCATTTGCTGCGTGCCTGTCCCGGCGCCCGCGCCTTGTCCGGGAAGCGGTGGGGCTTGGCTCTGCGCTTGATTGATCTGCGCCTGCTGATTGGGATCGGCTTGCGACGCCGTCACGTCGATGGCATCCGCCTCGTGGACCGATTTCTTGAAGCCTTTGATGGCCTTGCCCAAACCCTCCCCGAGCTGCGGAATCTTGCCCGCGCCGAAGATGATCAGCACAATGAACAGGATCAGCAGCAACTCCATCCATCCGAATGATCCAAACATGGTATGCCTGTCCCCTTCCCCTCCTGGTCTCTTTGATCACGCGCGTCTTCTTCGAAAAAACCCCGTGCGCACGCCCTACCCTTCATCCAAAAGAGGGATTCCCCATACGACGGGGGGAGAGGCTATAGAAATTTTCTCAAATAGTCAAGACTTTAATACAGGGGGGTCGCTGACGAGGCCTTCTACCCCGGAATTCTTCCGCCAGTCAGGATGGACGGCAAAAGAAATGGGAGTATTCGATGGGGCTCGGAGGTGCGGCGAACGCGATCCTGATTCCCTCTTTGTCGTATCCCAACGTTTCCAACTCGGACATCGCGCGGTCCAACTCCTCTTCCGTGACATACGCGATCGTGTCCGGTACTCCGCCTTCCTTCAAAGATCCAAGAATGGCTTGGAGCGTCTCCCGTTCTTCGATGGGGATCTCGGCTTGAAGCGGGAAGTCCAGTTTGCGGGCATAGGGAGCGTGGTAACTTTCATTCAACGCGCTGATGGTTTTCAGCACCAGGCGGTCCTGCTGGTACGCTTCCATCTTCTTGCCGGCAGATGGGTGCGACGCAAGGACGTCCATCAGAGTCAGCACGTTGGCGTTCAGGCTCCGACCCACAAATTCCCGCTGCGGCTCGATGTCCACCTGGCGCATCTCGAGATGGGTGGCCACGGTCTCGGCGAGCGCGAAATTGACCATGAAACTGTGCTGGCCGCCGAAGAGCCCATAACAAGGTTTTTCAGGGTCGTTGAGCACCGCAAGATCAGCGGTGCCTGCATCGAAACTGCTTAACCCGATCGCATCCGGCGCCAAGATTCGCTTCGCTTCCTTTATCGTCGCGAAGGCTCCGAGATTGACGGGCACTAAGACCTCCTCATCAATCCGCTTGAGAAATTCGGTGATGGTCTTTCGGAACGGGACGTCTTTCCAGTCAACCTTGTGATATTCCTTCTCCCAAATCAGGTCCTCAAAGAACGGGGGAAACGCTTCCAAGGCGCTTGTGTCTTTGGCGTCGAAGGCCCGCACAAAGCCCGACCAATTCGTCATGAGCGCATGTTTGGTTTCGCTGAGGTTGGGGCGAATGTGTTCTTCCTCGATGTCCCCGTCCTTGCGCAACATCAACTTGGTCGGCAAGTCGTTCCAGAGTTCGTTGCAGATGATCCGGTCCACCGCGCCATCGGACACTGGGCTGAGGTGCTGCGCATCGGCACAGAGCGTGTCGACCTGATTCAGGTGGGACGTCAAATCGGGATGGTTCTTCGCCGCCTCCAGGGCGTTCTGGTGAGAATCCACCATCACGTAGCGCACGCGGGGATAGACTTGTCCTCCCTTGTCGAGATTCTTCAGATGCGTGAGGAAGCACGCGGCGAGGTTTCCGTTGCCGGGTCCCCATTCGTGGATAATAAGGGACGGGCGAGAGGCGAGGGGCGAGAGGCGAGCGGTCGGATCTTCGCCCGTGCCACTCGCCTCGTGCCTCGTGCCTCGTGCCTGACGAGCGCAAACGCGCTCGTAGTAGTCGCTCGCGAGCGCATGCGCGAGGCGGTAATCCGCGGATGCAAAGGTCTGATAGAAATTCCGAAGCTGATGGCCGCGCAGGCGGTAGAAGATCTCGTTAATATGCGCTTGCCATTGATCGATCGGCTTATAGTCGCCGATCAGTTGGGGTAAGGCATCGGCATCTTGCAACATGGGTTACCAGGCGAGGGGCCAGAGGCGAGAGGCACGAAGGACATCCCTTGCTCTCGGCCGATACTCCGCCGTCTTCCTTTTGGTTAGCCGTCACGTAAGAGGGAGAATCTTAACAGAATGAGAAATTCATGCGCAATCTTCGTCTCTTCCATCTTCCAGCCTCTCATCTCGCGCCTCGAGCCTCAAGCCTTCTGCCCGAATCCTTGACAGGCCCGCCGGGTGAGGTGTACCTAGACCGTATGCGTTTCGTTTCATGGCGTCTTGCTCGCCGCCGGATCCCCATCCTCGTGGTGGCCGCACTGGGCTGCATGATCGCAGGAACGGAGGCTGAGGCCGAAGAATTGCCGCTGACTCGCAATGTCCCTATTCCCGATTTTCAGAATCGCCAGCAAGATGTCAAGCCTTACAACTTCGATGCTCCTCCGGAAGGGATGTTTCGTTCGATTACTGTGGCCGAGGGTTTTGAGGAAGAGCTCAGTTTTCGCCGGCAACACGAAATGGTGCCGGTGAACATCACCGATCGCTTTCGAGTGGACTCACCGGCGGTCTTCATCGTCTTTCAATTGCACCAGCATTACCAAGCCTTCCAAGTCTTTGGTCTCTGCTATCCGGAGGAAGTCCCGGGCCTTGACTCAACGGCCGTCGTTACGAAAGACGCCATGTATATCGCGCTCGAGGACGAAAGCGGATATCTGAGGCTTTTCCCGCCGAAGGGAAGCTGGACACCCGGCCGGTATAAAGTAGAAATCCATGTCGGCGAGCAAATCAACGACATCAGTCTGATCGGCACCATGCGATTCACGGTCTCCGGAGGATCGTGACGAGTGACGCGTGGCACCTATAAACAATAAGGAACGGCAGCATTGCTGGGCGCGCGTCACTTGTCACGCGTCATGTGTCTTCTGTAGAATGCCGCCGGTGATGGTCTTTCCAGCCTGCTTCGGCGAGAGTCTTCGTTTTACATGACGGTTCACACCCGCCCATGGGTTTCGATTGTCATTCCCATCAAGGACGAACGGGACAATCTGGCCCCGCTGACCGAACAGTTACTGAAAACGTTAGGCAACCGAGAGGAGTCGCGCGTCGCTCCATTTGAAATTCTCTTCATCGATGACGGCAGCACCGACGGCAGCGCCACCTTGCTCGATCAGCTTGCCGAGCGATATCGCCAGGTCAGGGTGTTGCACTTCGATCGCAATTACGGGCAGACCTCCGCCTTCGACGCTGGATTCCGGCACTCCGCGGGCGATCTTGTGATTACAATGGACGGCGATCTGCAGAACGATCCAGCCGACATCGGGACGCTTCTTCCCTACCTCAAGGATTTCGATCTAGTCTGCGGCTGGCGCAAAAATCGGCATGACAACATCATGCGCAAGTTGTCGTCCCGTATCGCGAACGTCGTGCGCAGCTCGGTCACGGGCGACCGTGTCCACGATACCGGTTGCTCGCTCAAACTCTTCCGCCGCTCAGTGGTCGAGCGGCTGCAGCTCTTCGAGGGCATGCACCGTTTCTTCCCGGCGCTGGCCCTCATGCACGGCTTCACCGTCACCGAAGTTCCCGTCCGCCATTATCCTCGCGCCCATGGCATCTCAAAATATGGCGTCGGCAACCGGCTGTTTAAGGGACTCTACGATCTCATCGCCGTGCGGTGGATGCAACGCCGCGTATTACGGTACCGGATCGTGGAGCCAAGGGGCGAGGGCCTAGAGGCTAGGGGACAGCATCAAGAAGGCAAGGGGTCAGGGACACGGGATAATGGGTAGGAAGGGGTTCAAGGATTTGATAGTCTGGCAAAAAGCAAAAGATCTTGCGGTCCGAGTGTATCAAGAATCTGAGAATGGACGCTTAGGACAAGATTTCTGTTTGCGAGATCAGATTCGACGCGGTGCGGTCAGCGTCGCCAGCAATCTGGCGGAAGGGGATGAACGAGACACAGATAAAGAAGCCATTCGCTTCTTTTTTATCGCTAACGGCTCCGTAGCTGAGGTGCGTACGCAGATACAGATTGCCTCCGAGTCCGGATATCTTAAGCAGCCCGCTTTACGACAACCTAGAAATGGAGTATGAGCTGCTGGGGAAGATGATCGGCAGTCTCATCCGATCTCGACAACGATCTCGTCACCCCTAGCCTCTCGCCCCTTGCCCGTCGCCCATCAAAATTATGACCACAACCGAAACCATCTGGCTCATCATCGGCTTTCTGGGACAAGGCGCTTTTTTTTCGCGCTGGGTCGTCCAATGGCTGGCCTCCGAACGGAGCGCCGAAAGCCGTGTGCCGGTCGCGTTCTGGTACATGAGCCTGGTCGGAGGATTGATCACCCTCGCCTATGCCTTGTATCGCAAGGATCCTGTGTTTATTGCCGGGCAAAGTATCGGCGCATTGGTGTATCTGAGAAACCTGATGCTGATCTATCGCACACCTCGCACCGAAAGCGCCCTTCCGCCCCCACCGAAACCATGATCGGGCTCTCGATCTTGTTCGCGCCGACTACTACGAAGGACTTTTGATGAAGACCGGTTCTCTCACGAACATGGTGTCGCTCCTATGCCTCGCGGGACTGCTGTTTTTCCTGGGGCTTGGCTCCATCGGACTGACGGATCGCGACGAGGGCAGAAATGCGGAGGCCGGACGTGAAATGTTGGAAACCGGCGATTGGATCAGTCCGACCTTCAATTACGAGCCTCGTTACGCGAAGCCGGCCTTTCTCTACTGGCTGATGAGTGTTTCCTATCGCCTGTTCGGCGTGAATGAATTCGCGGCGCGGTTCCCATCCGCTGTCTTTGGAATGGCCTTGATCTTCTTGCAGTATCTATTTCTCGCCCGTGTGCGAGGGCCGCTCATTGGCCTCCTGGGAGGGCTGATGCTGCTGTTGAACCTGGAAATTATCAGCTTGGGGCGGATGGCGCTCACCGACAGCCCGTTGATCTTCTTTACGACGCTGTCGCTCTTCGGCTTTTGGTTGGGATTTCATGGCGAGGGCCGAGAACGTCACTGGATCTGGCTCTTTTATATTGGGATGGGGCTGGCGACCCTTACAAAAGGTCCGGTCGGGTTGATCTTGCCCGCACTCACCGTGCTGCTCTATCTGTTATTCACCAAGCGATGGCATGAGTACTGGCAGCGAGGATTTCCGATCGGAGGGTTGCTTCTCCTCCTGTTACTCGCCGCACCATGGTATGCCGCGATGCTCTCCATCCATGGCCCACAGTACGCGGCGTCGGCACAAGTCAATACCGTTGGTCGATTTTTCAGTCCCATGGAAGGGCACGGGTTTACCATGTTCTTCTACGTCCCTGTTCTCTTTGTGGGGTTTTTCCCCTGGAGCGGCTTGCTGCCGGTTGCGCTGTATCAGGCGTTCAAATATTGGCACGAGACGCGGGGCATCTCCAGGACTGGGGCACGGACGATGAGGACCGAGCCTCAGTCTTCAGTCCTCAGTCCTCGGTCCTTGGAACTGGATTTCTTTGCCGCGCTGTGGGTTGTCGGGGTGCTTGTTTTCTTCAGCTTCTCTTCGACGCGTCTGCCCCATTACATCGGCCCGCTCTTTCCTGCCGCCGCCCTTCTGACGGCTTCCTTCTGGCATCGTGGACTGGTCGAGCCGGTGACGCGCGAAATGCGGGCTTCCATCCACGCGATGATGGGACTGGGTTTCAGCCTTGCCCTGGGCTTGGCTTCGCTGCCCTGGCTGTACTCTAAATTCCTCGACAAGATTTCGAAGGAGTTTCCCGCGGCGAACCAACTGGACCCCAGTGACCCCTACTCGGGGCCCTATATAGCGGCGGCTGTTCTCCTGGCCGGTATGGGAATCGTGGGCTATTTCGGGTTCGGAGAGACTCGACGGGCAGGAGCATTTTGGGCTGCGGGCGCCACTATTGCCATCGTCAGCTTAATTGCGATCCAACTTACCCTTCCTCGGCTCAACAAGTATCTTATCGCACCGCCTCAGGAACTCGCTTATGCGGCAGGACTTAACCTTGGACCGGGCGATCGGCTGATTCTCTATGGGCCTGCCCGTCCCTCCTCAGTCTTTTACGCGAGGCGAAAGGCGATTGTGATTCATCCCGGTGAAGAAGAAAACATCCGCCCGTCCTTGAGCCAACCCGGACGAACCATGATTCTGTTGCCGTCACGTCTGAAATCACAACTTCCTCTTGAAACGGCCGACTATCCCGTCATCCTGCAGCGCCACGGCTACATGCTGATGGCCAGCGAAGCGATGGTGAAAATTCCCGCCGGCGCTCAACTGCCGCCAGCGCCCTCTGTCCGCATCCCAGGGCATTAAGCCCTTCCGGCTCACGGCAACTGAATAACACCCTTGACGCTTTGGATGAGTAGGACCACCATCGCAAAAGCCACTGCGGATACCGCTTCCCTCGCCCCAATGGAAGCACGTCGATCGGCCGACTGAGTAGCTCCTGTCTCAGCGTAATCTACCCTGCAGGCCATCCATTGGGATAGGGCCACCAGGATGGCGAGGCTCGTCACGAGCAGTGATCCGGTCGTAAGGGCGATCCCTACTACGATCCGACTGTGCGCGATAGAGGGGCTGATCGGCCTCGTGTTTCCACTACCTCCCTCGCTCACGATACGAACCCATGCGCCGCCGATGATCATGATGACACCCAAGACCAGCATGCTCCAATCGATCCATGCCTCAGGACGCTGATGACAAGCAATCCAGACGATACCGAACGCGCCGGCCACATACGGCGCTACATTGACCAACGAGGCCATGAGTGACGTGCGCCAAGTGTCGAGGGGGTGGGTAACCAGCGAGCCGACCATCGTGCCCAACACCGCACCCCCCACGATATCACTGGGAAAGTGCGAGCCTGTGATGACACGGCTTGCAGCAATCAGTCCCGCCACGCTGAAGGCGGGGAAGGCGATAGCTGGGAAATGCTTGGCCAGCACGGCGGCGATGGCAAACGAGGCGGTCGTATGACCGGATGGGAACGAATCAAGCCCCGACGCAAAGGTGGGACCGAATTGAAAGGTCTGCGTCTCCGCGAGACGCGGTCTCGGTCTCGCAATGACATGCTTCAGCGTTTGGACGGCCAGCGCTGCCGCTCCGTGGGCGATCAAGCTCTGCCATCCGGCCTTGCGAATTTCTTCCTGGCGAGCAATCTGCCCGATCGCCAACACGATGAGGCTGATCCCAAGAAGCGAGGTCCAGCTCCCCATCTGTTTTCCTGCCTGACCGATCATTTCAAACCAAGGGAAATCGATGGATTGAACAAAGCGAGCCAATGGACGATCGAGTTCGAATAGACCCCACAGGGCGATGATGAGCACGATACAAGACAAGGCGAGAGGCAAGAGGCTCGAGGCGAGGGGTGGAAGACTTCCGGTATTGAGTAAGGAACGATGGATCCAATGATCTTGCCTATCTCCCCTTGCCTCGAGCCCCTGGCCTGACGAAGTCATGGGACCCAATCGGCGAGAAAGATATTGAACTCGCCAGATCCTTTGGCCTGACGGTTCGACACCCACACGAGCTTTTTTCCGTCGGGGGAAAACATAGGAAAGCTGTTGAAGGTTCCCTGGGAGGTGATTCGCTCTATTCCTGTGCCGTCATCGCCGATCAC
>JBQTHT010000159.1:0-4376 GCA_052389595.1 Nitrospiraceae bacterium | reverse complement strand
GATCCGCTGGGATTTAACGGTTGAGCCAGGTAAATCGACATTTTCGCTGAACCGGTCGTTGACAGGTTCTATGCCTAACTACTCACGCGCTCCCCGTGTCCCTTATCTTCCACACAGCGAGGATTTCCTGAAGCATGGCAAACTTGAGTCTCGAAAGATTTGCATGATTCCGCTCACCTCAGGGTCCTATCGCTACGGCTTCGGATACTTCCGTACCCGCGCGCGCCGCATATTGGCAAACGGGTTCCGCAATCGGTTGCAGGACATCCCTCTGTCGATGTGGGCCGAATGGAAGGAACCTAACACATTCGATCGAATGCTCGAATTCGCCCTTACGGTCCAGAGACGACCGTATCTTGCCTTTGCCATCCGCACTAATATGGGAGTCGATGCCGCTACGACTGGAAATGTAAAAACCTGTTTTCAAGCGTTACTCTCACATCCCTCTCGCGAGAGATTCATGTTCTGCACACCAGGAGAAGCCCTGGCTATCCTCAAATCATGCTAGGAAACGATGGCGGGGTTTGTTGACGCCTCAAGGCAGCCAGAACGAAAGTCCGTTGGCGCTCTTGAGACCGAGGACTGCCGAGTCAGTCATCGTACAGCAACACTGTCTTTTCTTACGTCTGAGTGCGACCGTCTCGCGATACGTCGCCAAGATTTTGCAGCACAGTGTTCTGAATAGCTGGAATAGAGGTGCGGCTCTTCGAGATATGACCGAGGGGAACCACCTCGCGAAGAGGTGCTCCCCTCAGTCAGACGTGAACAATGGGTCTGTGGCTGGAATCTGCAGGAATGTGCGGCTTAATTCTTTTTCTTTGACACGCTGGCCTTCGATGGCTTGGCCGGCATCGACGAGTCCTTCCGCAGCCCTTCCATCATAGCTTCGCGTGACAAGAAAGTCTTCCCGGCCAGCGGTCCTTTGTCGCAGACAAATCTCCCCTGTGGACTCACCTGATAGCAATCGTGTTTATCGACCGCCTTGCCTTTGGCGGCCCAGATTCCAACGGGCACGAATGCCGACACAAACACGATCACGATCCCCATAAATCGTATGATCTTTTGCATGATCTCCTCCTGCGTTAACTGTATGTGGAATAAGTATAGCAAACGGTTTCTGAATGGCTAGGAGGAGTAATTGTGAAGCGTGAGGAGGCCTGAAGCGAGGAAATTAGGAGGTCTGATTCTTTGTGTGGACGCTTACCAGCCATACGCCGGCCAAGATAAGGAGAATCCCGCAGACTTCCTTGAATCCGATCTGTTCCCTGAGCACAAGGGCGGATAAGATCAGCGCAGAAACCGGGATGAGATTCACGAATATGCCGGCACGAGATGGACCCACGCCCTGCACACCGTAAAGCCAAGCTTGCTGGCCAAGGGCCGTCGCAAAGACGATCAGATAGCCGAGCGCAAGCCAACCAGTGAGTGGAACGACCTCCATTCCCGACACCAGAACACGTTGGTCCGTCCACAATAGCGGCACTTGAAATAGAATTGAGATCAAGAGGGTGGTCCAATTTACCGTCAGAGCCGAGAATCGCTCCATAATCTGACGGCCTCCGATAGTATAAAGCGCCCAGCTCACGAGCCCCAACAATACCAACAGGCCGCCCAACCAAGGATTGTCCCCACTCGAACTGTGGGTCCCGATGCCGGACACGAGCGCAACACCGACGAACGACACGGCACACCCACCAGCCACTGTCCGAAACGGCACGTCGCGGATGAACAGCGAAGAGAGCACCGCCGTCAGCACCGGGCTCGCGCCGATAATGACCCCGGCGGCCGCGGCGCCGATGTAACGTAAGCCGAAGAGCGTGAGCAAATGATTGCCCAGCACGGCGAGTCCCAGCGCAGCCAAGATCCGGAGATCGTGAGCGGTAAACTTGGCATTTGTCCCTTCTTGCCACCACCAGAGAGGAACCAGGATCGCGAGGGCGCCGAGGCCGCGGAGCACGGAGGTTTCGACGGCAGAGAACGCTCCGAGGGCCATTTTCTGCCCGACGATTGAACCGCCCCATACGATCGCTGAGACCGTTAAGGCTCCGTATGCGGCAACGACCGAGGGCTTGTTCATGATCACAGGATCTCTAGCAGCGGGCACTCCGACCGGTGAAGCAGATCCGATAAACGCCTTAATGTCCACACGTCTTGCGTACCACCTTTCACGTCTTCTTCACCACTAAGATCCCGTCTCGAATCGCCACCAAGACCGATGTGACAGCAGGGTCTGCCGCAACCACTCGATTAACTTCCTGAATCGCAGCGGTGGACGCATCAGGTGGAGGCTGAATCAGAACATCGCCGTCCCACAGCACATTGTCGATAAGGATCACGCCGTTCGGTGAGATCAGCTCAAGCGCTCGCCTATAATAGTTCATGTAATTGACCTTGTCGGCATCAATGAAGATCACGTCAAACGGCCCTGACAGGTCCCGCAAGGTTTCCATAGCCGGTCCCAGCCGGATTTCGATCTTGTTTCCGTGTGGGCTCCGGGGAAAATGTCTTCTCCCAACAGCGACAGACTCGGGATTAATATCACAGGTCACCACGCGCCCACTTGCCGGCAGGGCCTCCGCGAAGCAGAGCGCGCTATACCCTGTGAACATCCCGATTTCCAACACCTGCGTTGCTTGAACCAGCCGGGCCATCATTTTGAGAAACGCGCCCTCTAATGGCCCCACGATCATATGGGGAATCTCCATCGTGCGATAAGTTTCTTCCCGGATTGCCCGACACACCTCGGATTCCTTGGCCGAATGGGCTTCGGCATAGGCTTCAATCTCCGGCGCCACGAAGTCCTTCATACGAAGTGCTCCTTAGATTTGAAAAGCGCGGGTACATTCCGTAGACTGGTTGGGCGATCATACAATATTTGTGGATTTCGATCCCCAGTCTTAAGCGGGTTCAGCGCGCTCGTCGTTGGTGAAGGAGACGCAGAGTGAACAGTCTCGCGACCGTGGAACCCTTAACCAATCGACTGCTTGAGATTCAGCGCATTACCAGCGCCGCATCCCTTCTATCCTGGGACCAGGAAACCTACATGCCGGCCGGCGGTGGACTGGCTCGAGCCGATCAAATCGCGACGCTCCAGGGATTGGCGCACGACAAGCTCGTGTCCCCGGATATCGAGCGATTGCTCGGCCGGTGGGTGGATCCGAATACGGGCCATGCGCTTGAAACGGATGGCGAGGGTTGGGACGAACCTTCGCGTTCCCTGCTCCGTGAAGTTTGGCGGGATTTCAGCCGCGCCAAGAAGTTGCCCTCAGACTTCGTCATGCGCCTTAGTCGAGAATCTTCCGTCGCTCAGCAAGTGTGGGTGGAAGCCAAGAAGCGAAACGATTTTCCGTCATTTCTTCCCAACCTTCACCAACTGCTCGATCTGAAGCGGGAGGAAGCCCAATATCTCGGTTATGCTGTGTCGCCCTACGACGCGTTGCTCGACACATACGAACCCGGATCGACCGTCGCGAAGCTGACTCCGCTCTTTCACCAACTACGTTCTCGACTGGTGCCGTTGCTGAAACGCGTGGCGTCGAGCCACGTTCAGATCGATGACGCCGTTCTGTTCCACTCCTATGAGTCCGCACGCCAGATGGACTTTGGGCGGCTTGTGTTGACCGCAATGGGGTACGACTTCGAGCGGGGGCGTCTGGATCTTTCCGCCCACCCCTTCACAACGTCTTTCCACCCAACGGATGTCCGGGTCACAACTCGTGTGTTTGAGAATGAACTGCCGGCCTGCCTGTTCAGTTGCATCCATGAAGGCGGTCACGGGCTGTACGATCAAGGATTGGATCCCCGTTTCTACGGTACTCCGCTGGGGGATTCCGTCTCGCTCGGCATTCATGAGAGCCAGTCACGCCTGTGGGAGAATTGCGTGGGACGATCTCGGCCATTTTGGAGATTTTTCTATCCGGTGCTGCAGCAGACCTTCCCTGACCAACTAGCTACTGTTGGACTCGAGCAATTCTATGCTGCCATCAATCGAGTCAAGCCGTCCCTTGTCCGGGTGGAAGCAGATGAGCTGACATATAATCTTCACATCATGCTGCGATTCGAGATCGAACAGGATTTGATCGAGAGCAGAACTCAGGCGGAAGACTTACCGGCAATCTGGAACTCCAAAATGCGAGACTATCTGGGAATCGTCCCGGAGAAGGACGCGGACGGCGTCCTCCAAGATGTGCACTGGTCCATGGGGGCCTTCGGCTATTTTCCAACCTATACCCTTGGCAATCTCTATTCTGTGCAATTGTACGAGCAGGCCAAGCAGGAACTGCCTCAGCTTGAAGACGAGGTCGCAACAGGTCGATTACTGGCATTGCGGCAGTGGCTGGAACAGAAAATTCACCGATGGGGCCGGACGTTTACCC
>JBQTHT010000158.1:0-4596 GCA_052389595.1 Nitrospiraceae bacterium | reverse complement strand
GTGCAAACCGACAACAGTGAGACCACAGCCTGATCTGGGACGTCATTGCCGAGATTTCTGGTTGCGATCGCGGTGGAAAATTTCCGCAGCTGCATGTTCTCGGCTTTCCAATCATTCACCAGAGTCTTATAGATCTCGCCGATCACGTCGTGGTTTTCAGAAAAGACACGGTACAGCTCCCGATAGGCGGCTTCTCGCGCGCGCGGGACCGAACTCCGCAACTGTGCCGTGAGTTCTTCTCGATTGAGCGCCCGGCGCGTTCCCTTCACGGTCAGCGTAAACGTAAACCCGGTGGTCAGAACATCGTAGAGCTGGTTGACGGCGCTCCGGCCCGTCACGTTCTTCACGTTGAGGATTTGCTCTTCCGGTTCCGACAGCGTGTGCGGCGTAAATCGTCGGATGGTTTCGAGATGATAGCGAAGATCTCCCGAGGTGGAGAGTAATCGTGTCGCGTTCGCCTCATCCACTCCTTGCCACCATAGCTCGAAGAACAGTAGACGGTTCTGGAGCGCCGTCAATCGTTCTTCTACTTTGGATTTGAACGAGCGCGCCTGGAGATTCTTAGTGTTTTCCGAGTACCAGAGATAGGCATAGGCGCCGATCTTCGAGGATGCCGTGCTGATCTCTTCGTTCAATTCCAGCAGGCTGCCCAAGACATCAGGGGAGATAGTCGCGCTCAAGCCCGCACGAGAGGATTCAAACTTCGACACGTTCTTCTCGAGTGCCTGCAAGCACTCATCGAAATCTTCCGGTCCTTGCATCAAGTGTGAGAGATCCCATCGAGCCGGTACAGCCTGACGCGTTATTCTTCCGGCGCTGGGGCGGGATGCTGAGGCGTTAGTCAACGGCATATCGCTCCTTGCACATGAACAATAGCAATGAATCATCAGCATATTAACATTCACCCACCTGGGTCCGGCGAAAAATATTGATGGGGTGACTCACCGCCACGCATTGACACGCAGCCTGTGACTGTGAGAAAGGACCACCACGGAGAACGGTGATGACGGAGCCTGAGATCAATCGAGCGATTCAGTATGTCATCGCCAGCACCTCCTACGGCCGCGAGACGATCGCGGAAATCGTCAGGACCGGTTTGAGTGAATTGGAGACTCTCGCGACACGAGCCAATACACGATTCGAGCGGGACACGCTGATGGAATACGTCTGCCAGTGGACGATCAAAAGAACAGGCCATCCCGAACCCTTGGTGCGAGAAGTGCTGGGCTGTGCAGGACGTTGGTTGAACGAATTGTACGAGGCGATTGCGCGAGAGCATCCAGAGTGGCTGCAAAGCGCGGAGAATTAGAAGGTCGGGAGGGACAGAATCGAAGCGCTAGCCGAGAGTTTCTTTGAGCAGCCCAAGATTCTTCGTCACCATCGCGTCGCCGTTCTTTGTGGAGACGGCGATGCCTTCATCGCATACCTTGCGACACTGGTCGAGCTGCCCGAGTTTCTGTAGCGATTGAGCAAGCGCATAGTAGGCGGCTGAATAGGTGGGCTTTACATTGACACAAGTCTCAAGTGCTTTGGTTGCTTCTGCATAATTGGCATCCTCCATGTAAGCCTTTCCCAGCCCAAACCAGGCCACTTCGTCGTTTGGATCGATAGCCAGCACTTTCTTCAAAGGTTCGATACGAGGATTGGCCATAGTAGTTGAGGGATTCAACCGCGGAGCAAGAGTACGCTACCATGCTGTCCAACCGATTGTCTACCGCGTTTCCCGCGTGTTACGATGCTTACGCGGAAGTTATGAGTGTTGAGTGCTGAGTGTGATGCAGTCGGACGTGATGCGCTTCACGCGTCACGCTTCACGGTATTCAAATGGGACGGACTGGGCTTGTCTATCATCCCCACTATTTGAACCACGACATGGGGCCCGGCCATCCGGAATCGCCCGAGCGACTTCGCACCATCATGAGCCGGCTGGAGACTACAGGAACGCTGGCTCGTCTGGTTCGAGTCGAGCCTACGCAGGCCGATGAGCAGTGGGTGACCCAGATTCATACCGAAGCCTATGTTGCGCGGTTGAAATCGCAGTCGCCCTCGATCGGGCGGGTTTCACTCGATTCCGATACCTCGATATCGCCCGGATCTCTAAGCGCCGCCTATCTCGCGGCCGGTGGAGCCGTTGCTGCCGCCGATGCCATCATGACCGGTCAACTGGATCATGTGTTCTGCGCAGTGCGTCCTCCCGGCCACCATGCAGAGGGCGATCGCGCCATGGGGTTCTGCCTTTTCAACAATGTGGCGATTGCCGCCCGCTATGTTCAACGCAAGCATGGGATCAGCCGGGTTCTGATCGTCGATTGGGATGTACACCACGGCAACGGCACACAGCACAGCTTTTATGATGATGCGTCGGTGCTATTCTTCAGTACCCATCAATACCCGCACTATCCCGGAACGGGTCGTGCCGCCGAACGAGGGCAAGGAAAGGCTGAGGGGCTGACCATCAACGTGCCGATGTCGGCCGGTGAGGGAGATACAGAATATCAGGACGTGTTCGAGCGAGTGTTGGTTCCGGCTGCGGACGCCTTCAAACCCGAGTTTGTGATCATCTCGGCGGGATTTGACGCGCACAAAGACGATCCCTTAGCAGGCATGAGGTTGACCGAATCGGGATACGCCGCGTTGACAAAGCTGGTGGCTGACATTGCTCGACGGCACAGTCATCGGCGCATCCTGTCCTGCCTTGAGGGAGGTTATAACTTGACCGCCCTCGCGGCTTCTGTGGAGCGCCATCTCATGGCGTTGTTGGATGCATAAGACGGTCCTCCAGGTACCCTTCGTCGGAGTCACCGTGCGCATGGCTTTGAATTACAGCGACGTGAACTCGGTTGTGATCTTCGACCCGCATTAGGATTCACGCGCAGAGAACTGATCGCGACGAGGAGCATATGATTCATCCACTATTGATCGATACGGAAACGTTGCAGCAGAATTTGGGCCGCCCCGGTCTGGTCATCATTGATGTGCGTGGTCGATCCGCCTATGAGTTCGGCGGTCACATTCCAGGGGCAGTGCACAGCACTTGGCATGACTACAGCGATCCGAACGCCGTGGCCAAAGGTCTGCTGGACCCGTCCCTCCCTCGCCTTGAACAGACGCTGCGCGCATTGGGAATCAATCATGACAGCGACATCGTCATCTATTCCAACCCCTTCGACAATTGGGGCGATGAGGGACGCATGTTTTGGATGTTGGAATATTTCGGCCATCGGCAGCTCAAGATCCTTGATGGGGGCTGGGTCAAGTGGACTGCGGAACGACGCCCCTTCGAGCACGGGCGCGTGACACCTAAGCCCGGCGACTTTCAAGTCAAGCCTTGGGATGACGTGATGATCGGCAAAGACGCGTTGAAACAGATTGTCAGGCGCCCGCATCCCGAGACCGTGATCGCGGATGCCAGAAGTTTAGAAGAATATGTCGGCAAGGAGATTCCAGGGATTCCTCGTCCGGGGCATGTGCCTTCCGCCGTCCATATTCCATGGAATATCTTCTTGAATGCCGATGGTACCGTCAAAAGTCTTGAGGACATCAGGACAGCTCTGGAAGAAAAAGGATTGCACGAAAGTCATCAGGTCGTTTGTTACTGCACGGGCGGCGTGCGCGCGGGGTGGCTGTATGTCATCTTAAGGCTGGCGGGCTACGGGAAGGTGCGGAACTATCCGGGATCGTGGTGGGAGTGGAGTCGCGACTTTACCTGCCCCGTCGAAAAAGACAGTAAGCTGCTACAGAAAATTCTTGGGTTCGATCAGCCCGTCAGGCCGTCTTGACTAAAGAAACAGCGGGCTGTATCGTGATTCTAGCAGTGACGATGGTGGGCCTAACACAGAGGAGGTTGTGTATGAATAGCAGATTATTCCGGCAAGCCATGGTTGCGGGCGTGGCGATCGCCTTCGTGAGCGTGCCGTTTCTTGGTGGAATCGCCTTGGCCGGCAATCAACACGTCGACGAAGCGGTCCATCATGCCCAGGAAGCGATAGAGCACGGAAAGCAGGGCCATGCGGATGTGTTGGTGAAGCATGCGGAAGGCGCCCTGAAGCATGCGGAGGCTGCGCAAAAAGACTCGAAGAGTCCCCATCTCAACGAAGGCATCAAGGGTTTGAAGGATGCGGTGGAGCATGGCAAGGCTGGACATGCGGATGTGGCGACCAAGGCGGCGGAAAGTGCGGTCATGCATCTGTCCGAGGTGAAGTAAGCCAAGACAACATCCTCATGAGAGCAGTGAAAACGGGCAGGGTTGACCTGCCCGTTTTTGTATGAGAGCCAGCGATGAGAGTAGGGTTCTTTCAGTTCAATCCGGCCTTCGGTGAAGTGAAGCGAAATCTCGACTTGGTGATCGCACGACTCGAACAGGTGCAGTGCGATCTCATGGTATTACCTGAGCTGTTCGCATCGGGCTACCAGTTTGTGTCCAAGGAAGAGGTCGGCACGCTCGCAGAGCCTGTGCCGGACGGGGACACGACGCGACGGTTGAGCGTTTTGGCGAAAGATCGCCGCATGCACATCGTCGCGGGACTGCCGGAACGGAGCGCGGCCGGCTGCTACAACTCGGCGGTGTTGGTGGGTCCGACGGGATTCATCGGGTGT
>JBQTHT010000157.1:0-12352 GCA_052389595.1 Nitrospiraceae bacterium | reverse complement strand
TCCGCTCTTGAAGCCTGGGCGTCAGCAAGATGGCACCAGGTGCACGAGGATGAAAAAAGGTGGCGCTTCTCGCTCGTCGAGCGCGCCACCAACCCTTGCCCTTTGCCGGGGTCCGAGTACCGGCCTGCGGGGCTGCCTAATCTTGTCCCACTGCTGGGTTACAGCGGAGGAGCAATGGCCAGCGCCTGGGCTTCTTTCACTCTAGTGGTTTGGTTTCTACGCCGATTGCGCAGCCCAAGCAACCCCTCATTCGTATTATGTCCATTAAGGGATACTAATACTGGTATTTTCTACGTGGCTGTTAGGCGGACTCAGACACGGGATGGACCGAGGGGCCCTGCTGGATTCGCGAACAGTTGTATCAATGCATCTCAGCTGGCAGGGGCGGACAACGGAGGTTGTAGCCATAGCGAAGCCGTATCGCAAGGGCAAGAGAGGGTAGCGTGCGACGGCATTGCAACACCTCGGCGCAGCCTTACAGGAGCACGCGGTGAACAATCTATCGCTGCAATACCGGAGAGAGTTCAGCGCATTATGGCGAAACCGGAGCTGCCTGTCCTTCGTCAACCGATCCGATTCCTAATACTGAAGGACTGGAGCCGTTCGTACTTAGATCAACGCTGTTTCCAAACGGTAGGCCAATGAGGGAATAGGGATTGACTCTCGCGCCGTTGAGATTGGCGCCGACGTGAAGATGGGGTCCGGTGGCACGCCCGGTGGCGCCGACCTTGCCGATGATTTGGCCGGTCTTTACCGCTTCACCTTCCTTTACACCGATCTCAGACAGGTGAAAGTACATGGAATAGAGGCCGAGGCCGTGATCGAGGAGAATGCCTTTCCCGGAAAAGAAATGTTCGACTGTCAGACGTACGGTGCCGTCGTTCATCGCCAACACATCCGTCCCTAGCGGTGCAGCGATGTCCGCTCCATTGTGTGGATTCTTGGCCTGCCCATTGATGATCCGGATACTGCCGAAGACTCCCGAACTGGTTCCGTGCACCGGCTCGATAAACGAACCCTGCCATGCCCGCTGCTCGGAAACCGCAGCCAAGGCGGTCTTTACCTGTTCCTGTTCCAGCTTGACACGGGCGAGGGTCTTTTCATCCAGATCTACTTTCTCTTGGGGGAGTTTGAGGTGCTGGGTGGGAAACTTCTCTTTCATGACAAGCACGTTATAGCTCAGCCGTTGCGTCTTGTCGGACTTGGTCACATCCACGGTCAACTCGTGGGTACCCGGCTCATCCTGCAGATCGACCCCCACTAACCCAAGGTATCCTGGAGGTTCGTTGTTACGTGTCTCTCGAAAGAACTGAATCCGCCGGCCTAGAAACCGACCTTCAATCTGGACCGGCTCCTCGCGCCCAGAAACCTTCACCATGATCACGTCCCCTTGCTTGCCGCTGTATTGACCATCGGACCCTTTCATACCCTGAGGCTGGTTCGGGAATAGCTCCACCGGAAACACGCTGGCTAACAGTACGATGGCCGTGACAAACATGCGATCGGCTTGGGACATCATTCTCGGTAGCGCTCTCGTCATCTGCGACATCATCGATAGAACCGTAACCCGGCGACTTGCGAAACCAATTCTTCCACCCGGCGGTTGACTGCACTGAATGGATCCATGCAGAGGATCGTCTCTTCCCAGTACCCGTTGAGCTTGAGGTAGGTCCAGTCCACGGTGTACGAGCGGTTTTTTGCCCTCGCAAAGCGGATGAAGTCTCCTCTGACTTTGGCTCTCGTGGTCTGAGGCGGCACCGACATGGCCCTCTGAACCGCCTCCTCGTCTACAATGCGCTCCACCATCCCCCGAGACTCCATCAGATAATACAACCCGCGCGTGCGTTTCACGTCGTGAAATTGCAGATCCAAGAGGAAGACTCTTGGGTCATCCCATCCGCATCCTTTTTTTTCGACGTACGACTGGATGATCAGCTTCTTGCTGACCCAATCGATTTCTTTCGAGAGCTGCATCGGATCATCTTCGAGCCGATCCAAGACATTACCCCAACGAGCCAAGACATCTTCCAAGATCGGCTCATGTTCACGCTGTTCGAAATACTCCTGCGCCCGTTCCAAATACACCCTCTGAATCTCAACCGCGCTCATCTGCCGTCCATCATCTAATTTGATCTTCTTCTTGAGGCTGGCATCACGGGATATTTCTCGGATGGCCTTGACGGGATCCTCCAATTCCATGCCGGCCACCGTGCAACCATCTTCGATCATCGACAGCACCAGTGCGGCCGTCCCCACCTTTAGATAGGTGGCGTATTCGGACATGTTCGAATCGCCGACGATGATATGTAAGCGCCGATATTTCTCCGCGTCGGCATGAGGCTCATCGCGGGTGTTGATAATGCTGCGCGAGGAGGTGGTGGAAGAAGACGTCTTCTCATGAATGTGTTGCGCGCGTTGGGAGAGAAAGTATTGCGGCCTGCCGGATACCTTGAGCACTTTGCCGGCCCCTGAATAGATCTGTCGGGTGACAAAAAATGGAATGAGCTGTTCGGTAACTTTCCAAAAATCGACGTCCCGCCGCATGAGGTAGTTTTCGTGACACCCATACGTATTTCCCAATGAGTCGGTGTTGTTCTTGAAGATATAAATCTCTCCGGAGAGACCCTCCTCCCGAAGGCGTTCCTCCGCCGCCGGCAAACAGGCTTCCAGCAGCCGTTCCCCGGCTTTATCGTGAATCACGAGATCGATGCTGTTGTCGCATTCCGGGGTAGAGTATTCGGGATGGCAGCCGGTATCTTGGTAGAACCGTGCGCCGTTGACCAGGAAAGCGTTGGATGGCCAGCTATTGGGGATGAGCCCTTCAAAGATGTAGCCCAATACCTTCTCCATCGGAAGGTAGATGCGGCCATTAGGCGAAAAAATCAGCCCGTATTCGTTTTCGAGGCCAAAGATGCGCTGCTTCATCGGCATGACAGTCCGCGCGCGTTTCATTCAGAATACACGCCCACGGCCGGTTCTTCAACAGAAGGCCGCGATCAAACACATATGTAAGGGCTTATGTAGATAGGATCTGGCGAGTTTCGGAAGCTGAAAGACGGCGGAACTTACGTCCTTCCCGGGTGCGATCGAGCACAGCCACTTCCAACGACTCGAACGCGAGTTTTTGGTTGGCCACACTCTCCAACGCGGATCGGCACAACGCCAGCGCATCGTGTAAGGTGGGCAATTGGGAATTGACGCGTTCTTTCACAAAGGCCTGGAGCGTTTCGGATCGACCGCCGATGACCGCATAGCCGCGCTCGTCGACAATGCTGCCGTCAAAAGAAATTCGGAAGATTTCGTTCGAATCGCTGGATTCGCCCACTTGAACGACGAGAATTTCAACCTCGAGTGGTTTCAATTCTTGGCTGAAAATCGTTCCCAGACTCTGAGAGTATCCATTCGCCAAGGATCGGGCGGACACGTCTTCCCGACTGTACATGTAACCTTTCAGGTCGGCATGCCGGATGCCGGCTTTCCGGAGATTCTCGAATTCACTGTATTTGCCCGCCCCCGCAAAGGCGATGCTATCGTAGATTTCGGAGATCTTATGCAACGATGCGCTCGGATTATCTGCGGCGAGAAGGACGCCATCCCCATACTCCAAGGCAATAATGGAACGACCCTTGGCAATGCCTTTTCTGGCATACTCCGCCTTATCCTGCATCATTTGCTCAGGAGAGACGTAGTACGGCAGCGGCATGATCAGGCTCCCTTGGTGCGACCGCTCATGAGATTCTCATACAGCGATCGGATCTGTTGATCTTGGACATCCACAATGCCGGCGGCGCTGACGACTTTCGCGGTGGGATAGATTCCCCGAACCAGATCAGGCCCTCCGGTGCCGACATCCTCGTCGGCCGCATTGTAGAGGGCCAGAAAGGCGAGCCGCAGCGCATCCTGTTCCGGCAAGCTTTTCCGAAAATGCTCCCGCATGGTATTGCGCGCGTCCTTTCCACCGGAGCCGATGGCATGGTAATCGGATTCCTCATAGCGGCCGCCCGTGATATCGTACTTGAAAATACGACCTTCCTGTCGCTTGAGGTCATACCCAACGTACAACGGCATGACGATCAGTCCTTGAAAAACCATCGGCAAATTGGCTTTCACCATTTGACCAAGCTTGTTGGCCTTGCCTTCGCAGGACAGCTGTACCCCTTCGAGTTTCTCGTAATGCTCGAGCTCCGTTTGAAACAACTTAGCCATGTCGATACAGGGACCCGCCGCACCGGCAATGGCCATTGCCGAATAGGCATCGATTTTGAATACTTTCTCGATGCGGCGATCGGCGATCTGGAACCCTTCTGTCGCTCGTCGATCGCCTGCGATGACCACTCCGCTTTCATATTTTATCGCGAGAACCGTCGTCCCATGAGGGATCAGAAAAGCGGGTGTGGCTCGCTGGTCCTCGTGTGTCTGCACGGCAGGGCGAACCGCGCCTCGGCCGCCAGGGGTCAGGTCGGGATGGTGCTGGCTAAGAAAATCAAAGAAGCTTGAGCTATTGTGGTCAGGGAAAAAGGGCGGCTTCATGAGTCCCTTTGACACCGGAAGTAGCTGTCTAGGCAGTCAGTTTCGCAAGCAAGGATTCGGCAGAGTCACAGCGTTCGAATAGCTCTCCCGTCAACGACTCGGTCCCTCGCAGCGGCTCCATCAATGGAATTTTCTTGATCGTATTGCCGAGGTCAAACAACACGGAGGTCCAACTTGCGCCGTAAACGGACTTGGCATACTTACTGAGACAGTGACCACGGAAATAGGCCCGCGTTCCGGTGGGCGGCGTCCGCTCCGCTCTGCTGATGTCGCTGTCTTGAAGGAGTCGATCGATCATATGACTTCGCTCCAAGGTGTAATACAAACCCTTCTCAGGACGGACATCGTGATATTGAAGGTCCAAAAGGCGAACGCGCGGATCGTCCCATCCGCAGCCCTTGCGATCCATGTAGGAGTAAATCATATGCCGTTTGGCCACCCAATCCAGCTCCCGGACCAACAACATCGGATCCTGTTCGAGTTTCTCCAAGACTTCCTCCCATCGCACGAGAATGTCCTTGGTCACCTGCGATAACTCGTGACAGGCGTAATATTCCATCGCCGCTTTCAGGTATGCCCGTTGAATCCCGATCGCAGAGTGAACCCGGCCGTCGGCCAGCTTGATCGTCCCCTTCAGATCGACATCGCGCGACACCTGCTTAATCGCTCGGACGGGATCTTCCAACTCGATCTGCGGCAAGTCCGCTTCTGCTTCTATCAAGTCGAGCACGATGGCGAGAGCCCCGACCTTCAAGTAGGTCGATAGTTCGGCCATGTTCGCGTCGCCGACAATGACGTGCAGCCGCCGATACTTGGCGGGATCCGCATGCGGTTCATCGCGGGTATTGATGATGGGGCGCTTCACCATCGTGTTGAGATCGACCAAACATTCAAAAAAATCCGCTCGTTGAGACAACTGATATTCAACAGCGCTCGTCTGATTTTCTGCTCCGACCTTCCCAGCGCCGGCATAGATCTGCCGTGTGACAAGAAACGGCGTCAGCACTCTCGCAATCCGATCGAATGAAACCGAGCGGGCGACCAAGTAATTCTCGTGATAGCCATAGCTATTGCCCTTGCCGTCGGAGTTGTTCTTGTATAGGACCAGTTGTTCTTTGCCGCGCGCTTGCGCCATGCTCTGGAGGCACTGGACCATGAGACGCTCGCCGACACGCTCGAACGCCACGAGTTCCCGAGGGTTGCTGCATTCCGGTGTCGAATACTCCGGATGGGCCCCGTCCACATACAGACGGCCCCCGTTGGCCAATACTTTGTTTAACTGTCGATTGTAGTCAGGGCTGGGCCGCTCGCGCTCACCTTCCACTTCGAACCCGCGGGCGTCGAGCAATGGATTTTCATTTTCATAATCCCATACCCCCAGCGGAGCCGGTAGGGCGGGACAATGTCCGATGAGATGAATGGAGTTGGAGACAGGGTCAAGCGCAGCGGCGTCTTTCGTCGCGATGCCGAATTCAGTTTCTGTTCCGAGGACTCGAGGAAGACTGGTCGTAGTGGGTCGCTGCATGAGGTCTGGGGAGATCAGAGATAGTGTCCGGTGGTGACGGTTTCAATCTGCCGAGCTTCCGCGGACCCGCCGCTGATCGTTCGGATGTGGATGATTTTCTCACCTTTCTTACCGGCGATTTTGGCCCAATCGTCGGGATTGGTCGTGTTCGGAAGATCTTCGTGTTCCTTGAATTCTTCACGGATCGCCCGGACGAGGTCTTCTGTTCGAATCCCCTTCCCCGCATCCGCCAGCGCGCGCTTGACCGCGTACTTTTTCGCACGCGCTACGATTCCTTCGATGAGCGCGCCGCTCGCAAAGTCTTTAAAGTACAGGACTTCCTTCTCGCCGTTGGCGTACGTCACTTCGATAAATTTGTTCTCTTCGGAGGTGGCATACATCGTCTCAACCGTCACGCTGGTCAGCGACTCAACAAACGCGTGCACATCTCCGCCATGACGAGCCAGGTCTTCCGCCGCGAACGGCAAATCGGTCGTCACGTATTTCGAAAAGATATCGCGGGCCGCCACGGCATCGGGACGAGAGACTTTGACCTTCACATCCAACCGGCCGGCCCGCAGGACCGCAGGATCGATCAAGTCCTGCCGATTGCTGGCGCCGATCACGATGACGTTGCGAAGCCGCTCCACTCCGTCGATCTCCGACAAAAATTGCGGCACAATCGTGGATTCGACGTCGGATGAAATTCCGCTGCCACGCGTCCGAAATAGCGCGTCCATCTCGTCGAAGAAGACGATGACCGGATTTCCATCAGCCGCCCGTTCCTTGGCTTTCTTAAACACCTCGCGGACCTGTCGCTCGGATTCTCCGACATATTTATTCAACAACTCAGGTCCCTTCACGTGGAGGAAATAACTTCGCACCTGTTTCCCGCTCAGGTGTCCCAGCTTCTTCGCGATCGAATTCGCAACCGCCTTGGCGATTAACGTCTTCCCACAGCCCGGAGGACCGTATAACAAAACGCCCTTCGGCGCGCTCAACTTGTATTCGGCAAACAAGTGTGGATGCAGAAACGGCAATTCAACGGCATCCCGAACCTGTTCGATTTCCTTTTGAAGGCCCCCGATGTGCTCGTAATCCACATCCGGCACTTCTTCCAACACCAACTCCTCAGCTTCTGATTTCGGGAGTTTTTCGATGACATAACCGGATCGCGGGTCGTACAGCAAGTGATCGCCGACGCTCAGCCGCTCGCTCAACAACGGTTCGCCCAGCTCCGCTACTTTTTCTTCGTCGAAATGGAGCGTCACCAGGGCGCGGTTCCCCTCGATGGTGTCCTTCAATCGCACGACTTCACCTTGCCCATCGAACCCGCGCGCCTCGATGACGTTCAACGCTTCATTCAGGATGACCTCTTGCCCTTTTCGTAACTCCTTGCTCTTGATCGCCGGGTGGAGGCTCACCTTCATTTTCCGACCGGACACGTACACGTTGCCCGTGCCATCCTTGTTAAGGCCGGAAAAAATAGCATAGGCAGATGGAGGGGCAGTCAGCTTATCGACTTCGGCACGGAGCGCTTCGATCTGCGCTTTGGCTTCCTGAAGAGTCGCCGCCAACTTTTCGTTCTGTTTGGTTGCCTGCTCTAACTGGTATCGCGATTGGTGCAGGCGACGCAATTCCTCTTCCATCGACTGGACTTGGACGCGAAGTTTTTCTACCTCGCGCGCATGCTCATCGTTTCTATGCATAGGGTCCGCATCTCCGTCAGACAGACGTTTCGTGATGTTCTTCACGGAATCGCGGAAGGACCGGAGTCGGTTAGGACTCCCTTTGGACTCGGCCATCGCAAGACTCTTTCGATCGCTTGAAACCCTTACTAGATCACGAAGTCCAAGTCTTTGTGGATTCTATCATCCACATACTACACGGTCAACTGCGTCCGACGATCATGCACATCGTTCATCCTTGCTGCTGAGCGCATGACGCACATTGACCCGCTGATTTTTTACGTCGCTGTCACCGCCTCGATGAGATCGGTCGTTGCACGCTCAATATTTTCTGCGGCGAGAATGGCTGACACCACCGCAACGCCGAACGCGCCGGCTTGCCTCACCACGCGCGCACGCGAGGCCGTGATGCCTCCGATTGCAAATACTGGAATTCGAGATCGACGACAGATATTTTCCAAACACGCCAACCCAAGTGGTGGACCATAGACTCGTTTGGAGGGCGTGTCATAGATTGGTCCCAGCACGACGAAGTCTGCCCCATCCGCTTCTGCTCGCACAACCTCCTCAGCCGAATGCGCCGAGACGCCGATGAACCGCTCCGATCCAAGGATTGAGCGGGTGACGGGAATCGGGAAGCCATTCGCACGGAGATGCACGCCGGACATCTTTAAGACAGCAGTCAAATCGGGACGATCGTTGATCAACACCTTGGTTGGATGGCCGTGCCGTATGGACATCACCTTATCAACCAAGGACATAAGTGAATGGGTATCCAAATCTCGTTCGCGCAGTTGAACGGATGCGACGCCGGCGCCGATCGCTCGCCGAAGAACAGAAACTAAAGGTCTGCCCGCAGTCTGATATCGATCAGTGACTAAGTAGAGGCGGAAATCAACAGGGGGCATCAGAATGAGTTCTGAGTGCTAAGTTATGAGTTTTGAGTTGTGGATCTGACAGCGAAAGATTCGGTTAACTCAGAACTCATGACTCAGCACTCAGAACCAAGTCTTTTTAGAGCATCCCTTCAATGGGGCTGCTGGCAGTGGCGTACAACTTTCGCGGGATTCGGCCGGCTTTGTAGGCAAGCCGTCCGGCGTGCACGGCGCATTTCATGGCTTCGGCCATCGCGATTGGGTCTTTTGCCCCGGCAATGGCAGTGTTCATCAGCACGGCCTCGGCCCCGTATTCCATGGCAAGAGCAGCATCAGATGCCGTCCCGACTCCAGCATCGACAATGATCGGGACATTGACGGTTTCCAGGATGATCTTCAAGTTGTAGGGATTTCGTATTCCCAACCCGGACCCGATCGGCGCAGCCAACGGCATGACGGCCGGGCATCCAATGTCGACCAACTTTTTGGCCACAATCGGATCATCATTTGTATAAGGCAACACGACGAATCCTTCCTTGATCAGGATCTTGGCCGCTTCGATCAGCCCGGCCGTATCGGGAAAGAGAGTTCGCTCGTCCCCGATCACCTCCAACTTCACGAGATCCGAAACACCGGCCGATCGAGCGAGACGCGCATACCGCACGGCGTCCTCTACGGTGTAGCACCCGGCGGTATTCGGCAGGATGGTGTATTTCTTTGGATCCAAATAGTCGAGCAGATTTTCCTTCGATCGATCCGTGATATTCACCCGCCGGACCGCCACCGTCACAACATCGGCGCCTGACGCCTCGATGGCCTTTTGCGTCTCGATGAAATCTTTATATTTCCCGGTTCCAACCCAGAGCCTGGACTTAAACTCACGGCCGGCAATGACTAATCGATCATTTATTGCCACAGTCTCACCTCTCTACTACTCATCCCCTTCTCCGATCCCTGTTCCTCCGCCGATAAAACTGATGATCTCCAGTCGATCACCGTTGCGAAGTCCATGGCGCTCGAAGTCGCGGCGATCCAAAATCTCCAAGTTCAACTCAACGGCTACACGATCGGGACGAATCGACAATTCCTCTAACAATCCTGCGACCGTCTGTCCGTCGTCGGCTTGTCGAGATTCGCCGTTCACCTGTATTGTGATAAACTCCGCCACAGCCAAGTTATCCTAGGGGACGTGGAAAGCCATTGTCAATAAACGTCGCACGGACCTGGAGTCGATAGGCGGCGCTTCCTTTAGCCCGCATTTCATGAGGGTTCGTGACGAAACCGTGGAGACGCCATGCGAGACGGGCGCGCGGAGCCGCGAAGAAGGAAGGCATCCTTGCACAGGATGTCGATCGACCGACTGAGCGGCGAGCCCCCCGCCTGGCCGCGGAGACCCAGCGACCAGGCTCGTCGCAGCGGCGTGTCGGCGGTTGGAGTAGAAGCCTTCATGAATAATGCGGGTTAGGATAGACGACGGAGCCTGTGGGAGAACGGTCGAATGATCTTCGACAGCAACGGGAGACTCGAAGCGCTTTTTGTGGCTATGGCTGATCGGCTCGCGGCCCAGCGGGCCAACCCGCATCGGATTCGAGCATATCGTCGGGCGGCTGAGTCGGTGGCTACACTGAAGGAAGATGTCGCCGACATCGCTCAACGAGGCGAGCTGGAGACGATTTCCGGCATCGGCCGTGATTTATCGGGAAAGATTCAGGAATTTCTGAGCAGTGGGACGATCCGGTCTTTCGACGAACTCACCACGCCCCTTCCAAAGGAAGTGGCAACCTGGGCCAGCTTACCGGGATTGTCCGAACCCGTCGTCGGGCACTTGTACTTTCGCCTGGGAATCCGCACTCTCGACGACTTGGAAGCGCTGGTTCACTCCCACCTGTTGCGCACATTGCCGGGGGTGACGGTACCGGAAGACGAACTCTTGGCGGCCATCTGCGCCGAAAGACAGAAGGCTCAGCCTAGGACGGACGCAATTCCTTAAAAATCTTCCAGGTTTTCAGCAGCTCGACCGCCTTTTGTAATTGCAGATCGTCTTCAAGGGACGCCTCTGCTGGATCCGGCACGCCACTTCCACCGCCGGTTCCATTCTTGTGTGAGGCATCATCCGGGGGACGAGCCTGCGCGGCCGTTTCCTTTCCCGCCGCCGGTTTCGCCGCTTTAGGGTCGCCTTCCTTCTCCGTCGCTTTCGCCACGGTGGTCGGCTGGGGCTTCACGGTGATATCCGGCGTGATCCCCGTCGATTGGATGGAACGGCCCTTGGGGGTGTAATACTTCGCCGTGGTAAGACGGAGCCCGGACCCATCTCCCAACGGAAGAATCGTCTGGACGGAGCCCTTTCCAAACGAGGTCGCCCCCACGATGAGGGCCCGTCCATAATCCTGCAATGCCCCCGCCACGATTTCGGACGCGCTCGCAGACCCTTCGTTCACCAGCACGATCATGGGATAGTCGTCCATCTGCTCTTTGTTCTTGGAGAACCATTCGTCCTTCTTGCCTTCCCGACTCTTGGTATAGACGATAAGCTTCCCGTTGCCGACGAATTGTTCGGAGACATCCACGGCCGCCGTCAGTAAGCCACCCGGATTATTGCGAAGATCGAGGATGGTCGATTGCAACTTCTGGTCGCGAAACTGTTTCAGCGCCCGGCTGAGATCCTTCGAGGTCGATTCCTGGAATTGCGTCAAGCGAACGTAGGCGATGTTGTGGTCGATCACCTTCGACTTCACACTCTCGATTTTGATGGTGTCTCTGACCAGCGTGAAGTTCATCGGATCTGCCGCGCCCTCGCGCTGGATGGTCAGGTTGACTTTCGTGCCCTTCGGCCCGCGCATCTTTTGCACGGCATCCATGAGGGTGAGGTCCTTGGTCGACTCATCATTAACCTTCGTAATAAAATCTCCTGCCTTGATACCGGCCCGATAAGCCGGCGTCCCCTCGATCGGCGCAATCACCGCCAGCCGACTCTCTTTCACTCCGATCTGAATGCCGACTCCCCCAAATTCCCCTTTTGTCTCGACTTGCATTTCCTTGTACATCTCGGGCGTCATATAGGCTGAGTGTGGATCGAGTGTTGAGAGCATGCCCCGAATGGCCCCTTGCACCAGATCCTTCACCTTCGTGTCATCGACGTAATGCTTTTGAACCTGGGTCAAGACCTCCGAAAACGTCTTGAGCTCTTCATAGGTCTCGGTGGCATGCCCGGTCCGTTCCCAGCCCTTTCCGATGAGCACGCCGCCGATAAGCGCCACTACGATGATCGGCCCCAGATACCAGGATCTGCGCCGCGGTTGCTGTTCCATAGCTGTTCGTTCCTTTCCTTCGCTCTACCGTTTCGCCAACCATGCGAGAGGATCCACCGGCTCGGCCCCCTCGCGCAATTCGAAGTATAACGTATTTTCGCCCGTCATCCCGGTATCACCTGTTTCACCGATGATCTGTCCGGACTCCACGCGATCCCCGACCTTAGCCAATATCTTTGAGGCATGTGCGTAGAGTGAAAAAAACCCATTCGCGTGATCCACAATTATAACCAAGCCGTAGCCTTTCAACCAGTCCGCATAAACGACCGCCCCTCCCATCACCGCCCGAATCATACTCCCTTCCACCGTCCGGATTTCAATCCCTTTCCGTTGGATGTAGGTATCGAAGGTCGGATGCTTTTGCCGTCCGAAGAAAGATACGACGTTCCCATCCGCGGGCCACAAGAGCGAACCCTTGGATGCTCGCGGAGGACGCACTGCAGCGGC
>JBQTHT010000156.1:0-5078 GCA_052389595.1 Nitrospiraceae bacterium | reverse complement strand
ACGCGCCACGTCGGCATCCGATCTCAGATCGACAGGAATGTCTTCCACCGAGGGCGGTGAATGCGGTGTTCCCTCCCGATCAAAACCTACAACGCGAAAGTCGGTCGCTAAGCGGGAAGCAATACGCGAACCGATTAATCCACTGCTGCCCGTCAGCAAAATCATCGGATGCGGCTGTTCACGTGTCTTGTCCATTGATTGTGTTCCTGTTGGCGATGTTCGATGCCCTCACGCTTCTTGTATGGACCATAACACCCCCGTCTTGTCAGTCATTTCCGGCGAACGCGATCGTACTCAGCAAGGCATTTTCAGCTTGCCGTGAATCCAAGCGCGTGTGTTGCACCACGATCGGAACATCGGATTCAATGACACTGGAAAAATCGGTATCTCGCGGAATGGGCTGCGGCTCTTTCAAATCGTTGAATCTGAGATGTCTGGTGCGACAAGCCGGCACGACCACAAGGTAGGGACCCACCGACTCACGATCGCTATAGAAAATGGTAATCCGGACCTGAGCGTCCTGATCGGAAACATTCAGAAGACAAGCGGTTTCATGGCTGATGAACTGCGGTTCCGGGCCGTGGCTGTAGGCAGGGATATACCCTTCCGCAATAGCCCACCGTCGTCGCCCGATCGGTTGCATGCACTCCTCCCGGTAATCCATAAGCTCTGCAAGTGAAGTGCCCTATCTACCAAAGCAGACCAACTTATGTGTGGCGCGTAAGAGGGTGTAAGCAGACGACATGGAAAGCGTCTAAACGACACTTGATAAGGGGAAGGGTTGTCCATCCCAAGACAGGTTGTCCCAGATATGACTTTTCCGAAGTGACCCGACAGTTAATTTATTGAAGAGATCCACTCACTCAAAAGGTCTGCGTTTTGCAGAACTTCCCAGTAGTTCATCCTTGCGTGCAGATTCTTGGACTGACGAGAGGAAGACAACGGGAGGTCAATATGAGAATCGTGACCCTAGTTAAAGGCGGGATGCTGTGCGTGCTTGTGTCGGTACTCTGCCTACCAGGAGCCGGATGCGCACAGTCTCAACCTGAACGAGCCCAACCGATTGGGAATAAACAACATGCCACGGGTTCACCACGAGCACAGACAGACACAAGCACGCCTACCGCGACGAATCAACAACAGACGGAAGGGCAGTTCCTTGTAGGAAACCGGGTGGTATTTGGAACGGTTGAAGCTGTGGCAGGCAACCAAGTCAAAGTGAATGTCGGGGAAATGCAACCCCGGTTCCTCCCGCTGGAACAAGCGAAGGAAAAAGGCATAGCTTCGATCAAGCCGGGAGATCGGTTGGTGATCGTATTAAGCAGTCAAAATCTGGTCGTGGACTACCATCTGGCTGACGATCCCCGCTCGCATCATCGTATCGTCCAAGGGCAGATTGCGCAGAATCTCTCTATCGGTCATGACCATGCGGTTATTCGACTGGGTGGGGGCGAAGAGACGCTTGAAATTCGGCCGCTTGCCAGAAGCAAAATGGCTTCGATTCCCGTGGGAGTCGACGCGCTATTCCTTATAGACGAAGGGAACAAGATTGCGGATGCCGCCTTTGCCAATGCGGGGGCAGTCGACCAGGCCAAGCAGGTACCTGAACTGAAGTCTCCGTTGAAGGGTGCGCACCAACAGGTCGAAGCCACGGTCATCGGGCCGTTCGACTCGGATCGTATTATGGTGCGGACGCAAGAGGGTAAGGAACAAGCATTGGAAGTGCGTTCGCCGGCCAAGGAGAAGGTGGCGCGCTTGGAACGAGGTGAGACGGTGACCTTCCTGGTGGATACTGATCATAAAGTGATTGATGTCGCATCACCGAATATGAAGCCATCTCAAACCTTAACTCGGTAACACGGAGGGTCTGGGAGGTGAATCATGAGGAAGTCTTTGGTCATTATCGGGGCGCTCGCGGTCTGCACGGTCGCTCATCCGCTTTCTGCCCGTGCCGAAAGCTCCTCTCGCTCCGGTTTCATGTCTGCTGATCGTACCAATACGACAGACACAGTCCGCGAGGCTATGCGACATGCACAGGAAGCTAAAGCGGCCGGTATAGAGGGTAATGCCGGGGAGCTTGTTCTGCATTCTCGCATTGCCTTGGACAAGGCGAAGGATGCCCAGCGAGCCGGCCACAACGATCGACTCAACGAAGGCGTGCAAGCGCTCGGAGAAGCGATTGAGCGGGGTAAGATAAGCCGCACTCAGGAGGCCACCGAGTATGTCGCGCGCGCAATCCTCAGGCTTTCACAGGCGGCGATCCAACTTCAGGAGGGAAATGCACGCACGCAACACCATCATAGGGATATCGACAGGATGCTCACGGGAGCGGTCGTGAGGGGAGAAGTGCTCAGCATTGAAAGCGATGACCTGTACATTTCAAATATGCCGTCGGGAAAATTGCTTCGCCTGGTCACCTTGCCGACCATGCTGGAAGAGATTGAGATCGGTGACAGCATCGAAGCCAATGTGTTCCCGGATGGTCGAGTGATTGCGCTGAAGACGATCGATGGAGACGAATCGAATTCGACGCCGTGAGCGCGTAAACAAAGGAGGAGTGGATGAAAAGCGCATTGATCAATGATATTAAAGAACTTCGACGCCGAGCCCGCGAGCATGTGGAGAAAGGCGCGGTCACGGAAGGGTATCGCGGGGACCGCGACACGGTTCTTCACTTGTTAAACGACGCTCTCGCGACGGAAATCGTGTGCGTCCTTCGCTATAAGCGTCATTACTTCATGGCGGAAGGCATTCATGCCGAGCCGGTAGCGCAGGAGTTTCAGCAGCACGCGGTTGAGGAACAGGCGCATGCCGATCAAATTGCGGCCCGGATCATCCAACTTGGAGGAGAGCCGAATTTCAATCCTGAAGGAATGGTGAGTCGAAGCCACTCCGAGTATGTGGAAGGTGTGTCATTAGTCGACATGATCCGCGAAGATCTGATCGCGGAACGGATCGCCATCGATTCTTATGCCGAGATGATCCGTTACTTGGCGGACAATGATCCGACCAGCCGGCGCATGTTGGAGGAGATCTTGGCCAAGGAGGAAGAGCATGCGGAGGACCTGGCCAGCCTATTATCCACGCTGGACCCGACGAAGGCGTAAAGAATACAGAACCTGATCCTCGCCCATGACCCGCCTCGCCGTTACGGACATCGGTTGAACATGCGGGCTGCTGAGCGGCCGCGGCCCGGCGCATGCCGCACGATGAGATGGAATAAGGACACGTGCATTTTGTAGCGGTTGCAGCGGACTATGATGGCACTCTCGCGCAAGACGGCAGGGTGGCCGACCGCACTGCTGCTGCGCTGGAACGATTGCTTGCCTCAGGGCGGAAGCTGATTCTGGTCACAGGCCGGGAGTTGGACGATCTCCTGGCGATTTTTCCCCACATCACATTGTGCGAACGGGTCATCGCGGAAAACGGCGCCCTTCTGTATCGCCCCTCGACCGGTGAGACGAAGCATCTGGGCCTCACCCCTCCGCCGATGTTTGTGGCCATGCTGCGCGCGCGGGGCGTTCATCCTCTGAGCGTCGGTCGTTCGATTGTCGCGACCATCCATCCGCATGAAACGACGGTGCTGGAAACCATCCGCGATGTGGGGCTCGAGTTACAGGTTATTTTCAACAAAGGATCGGTGATGGTGCTTCCCGCAGGCGTGAACAAGGCGACGGGTCTGATGGCCGCCCTCGATGAAATGGGGATTTCTCCTCATAATGTCGCCGCGATCGGAGACGGAGAAAATGACCACGCGCTCTTGCGTGTAGCTGAATACTCGGTGGCGGTTGCGAATGCCGTCCCCATGCTGAAAGAATTCGCCGATCGCATGAGCGACCGGGATCATGGAGAGGGCGTGATCGAATTGATTGAAGACTTGATCGACGGCGATCTGGAATCATCCATGCATCGGGTCGACCGCCATCGTATTTTGGTGGGGACGCGGGAAGACGGTGAAGAAGTGCGATTCCATCCATTTGGTCTGACGATGCTGGTGGCGGGTTCGTCGGGTAGCGGGAAATCAACATTGGCGACTGGAATCCTCGAACGGTTGGCTGAGAGCGGGTTTCAATTCTGCATCGTCGATCCGGAGGGTGATTACGAAGCATTCGATCGGGCGGTGATCTTGGGAAACGGCCAACGCGCTCCCAGCGTCGAGGAGGTCCTGGCTGTCCTCGAGAAGCCCGATGCGAATGTTGTGGTGAACCTCGTCGGGCTGCCGTTGGAGGATCGGCCGCGGTTCTTCCTCGGACTCTTGCCGCGTCTTCAGGAATTGCGCGCCAAGACCGGCCGGCCTCACTGGATTTTGGTTGATGAAACGCACCATCTCTTACCGACCGGCTGGGAGCCGGCTCCCTCGGTGTTGACCCAACGGTTGTCCGGATTGATGCTCGTCACGGTGCATCCCGACCAAGTCGCGCCATCGATTTTGAAAGGCGTCGATATTGCCATCACCCTGGGGGAAGCTCCGGACGACACCCTGCTGACCTTTGCCCAAGCGGTAGGCGAGCTGCCGCCTGTGGTCGAAGGGACCGTCGTCGATAGTGGACAGGCGCTTCTTTGGCTGAGGCGTTCGAAGGCTCCCGCGTTTTCCCTGACTATCGCTCCTTGTAAAATGGAACGCCGACGACATCTCCGCAAGTATGCCGAGGGAGAACTTCCTCCCGATCGAAGCTTCTATTTCCGAGGGCCGAAGGAAGCGCTGAACCTACGAGCGCAAAACTTAGTCATCTTTATGCAAATAGCCGATGGCGTCGATGATGCGACGTGGGTGCATCATCTGCGGCAAGGAGATTATTCGCGCTGGTTGCGGGATGCAATCAAGGATGAAGAGCTGGCCGAGCTGATCGGAGAGGTGGAACGGCGGGAGGGAATATCGCCGAATGACAGCCGGAGTTCGATCCGAGCCGCCATCGAACAACACTATACGCTTCCGGCGCGGGAACCGGCGTGACCTCATGACCGAGTACAGAACCCGGCGATGAAACGAGTGGTCATAATCGGAGGAGGATTCGGCGGATTGACCGTCGCGCAAGCCTTAAGCCGTACCTCACTGGAGATCGTCCTCGTCGATCGCA
>JBQTHT010000155.1:0-6639 GCA_052389595.1 Nitrospiraceae bacterium | reverse complement strand
CGTATAGCGTATGGCTGATGGTGGGGAGGAAAGAGCGTATCTCGTGAAGAGTATTTCGTGAACAGTAAGTCGAAAACATCTGATGATCTAATGATCTGTTGAGTGTCCGGAAATCGTCTCTAGACTACTTCCAGTCGTCCGTCAATAACCCCGTGTGTGAGGAAGGGGTAGCGACGAACGACGCTTCACGAACGACGAACTAACAGGCCCGCCACGCGCTGCCAAATGAGACCAGGCAATTCTTATCTCGGGAGTTCAACAAGGCTGGGCAAGAACGCATCTCTCGATTTCTTGTGCCCTGAGGCGTATGCTCTCAGCCGTTTCAAAAGTAAATACATTTGCTTCACCTAGAAGGTAAGGTTTCGCTCCAAGAAAAATATGACGAACGTTTGACCTCATCTAAAAGGAGACTCCCATGAGACGATCACACTTCTCGGGACTGCTGGCTGCGTGTTTGATTGTTCTGATCACTACTCTCGCTCAGGCGGAAATCCTCGCGATGCTCAATTATGAGTCCAAACCGGAACAGATGATGAGGAAAGAAGGCCTGGCAATTCTCGACGTGGACCCGAAGTCCCCGACGTTTGGAAAGATGCTGATGGATATCCCGCTACCATCCGATCTCGTGGCTCATCATATCTATTACAACCGCGATCAGAGCAAGGCCTATATCACGGCCCTCGGCAAGAGTCTCCTGCATGTTCTCGATCTCACCCGTTTTCCCTACCGAATGAAGACTGTGGAGACTCCAGGTTGCCAGGTGCTGGAGGACATCGTCTTCTCTCAAGATAATCGTACCTGGTACCTCACCTGTATGGGGTCGAGCACGGTCGTCATCGGAGATGCGACGACGGATAAGCCGCTCAAAACCGTCAGCGCGCCAGCCCCACAAACTCCGTTTATCAGTTACCCGCATGGGATCACCGTCCACAACGGTATTGATCGCATCCTCATTACCAGCACGGTGAGGCCATCGGATATGGGGGATCCCGGGGAAACGGTAACGGTGCTCGAAGCCAGTAGCGGGAAAGTGCTCTCCACCCACAGGGTGTCTCTCAAACCCTCCCCTTCGAAAGCGGCGCCGGTCGAAGTCATGTTCTCCCATGGAGCGGAGCCGCCCGTGGCTCACATCACTGTGATGCTCGAGGGCACGCTGTGGGTCGGTGTCTGGAACCCGAAGTCCAAGGATTTTAGCTTTCAGCAGGTTGACGACTATGGCGTTCGAGGGCACGGGATGCCATTGGAGATGCTGTATAACCGAAAAGGGGACCGTCTGTTTGTCACCACCGCCAAGCCGGGCCACGTGAACATCTATGATAATAGCGACCCCCAACACCCGAAGTTTCTCAAAGCCATTCCCGCGGCTGCCGGCGCACACCATCTGGTCCTCTCTCCAGATGAGCGCTACCTCTTTGTCCAGAACAGTCTCTTGAATCTGCCCGGCATGAGTGACGGTTCCATTACGGTGATCGATGTGAGAAACGGCGAGGCGATAGCCAGCATCGACACCCTGAAGAATCAAGGCTTCAACCCGAACTGCATCGTGCTTCTGCCAGCGGCTCAATGAAAGTGGAAGGCGACGGCTTCAACTCAGCAGGTGGGCTCTAGGAGCCTAGATCTCCGGTGGGCAAATCACAATCCGCTCAGATAGAGGGCACGACCCGTCGCTTCGACGGCTACAACTATTTCTCGGAAAGCCCCAACTGATGCTTGAGTGGTTCGACACACACATTGATTGAGCGCCGGAGTAGGCTTGGAATGGGCTGAAGAGTGGTGAGCAGGCCAAATATGGAGATTCCGTGGAAGGGAAGATCAACAAACAACGATAGAATCCGGCCCGCCACGCGCCGGGACATGGTTTCGGGCGCCGTTTTGTTTTCCCTGAATCATTTTCCAGACGCGCGGAGCGCGGGGGGACAGCGGCAACCCGGTTCGGTGGTTCGGTTGAGCGTAGGGTTAGGCAAGCCGCAACTGCGCCAACGAAGCGAGCGCATTCCCTCCACTGATGTCCGGAATGATGCTCAACTCGAGCACCGTCACCGACGGGAGCTCGACATGATGATCATCCGTCTCGCTCGTGGTGCCTTGGGGACTGAAGTTCCACTGCTGCCGCACGATTTCCCGGAAAGACCGCTCGCTATCCGGCGACCAACGCAAGACGTACTCTTGCGTGCGTTCAGTTCCGGGCTCCAAGAAATTCATCCAGATCCGTCGCAGGTGTTGCGGATGGTTGAAGAGAAGCCGGATCGTCTGTTTTCCGGGCCCTGCGGCACGCCAGCCCGAAGCCCGACCGGGCAGCAACGCGGACTCAATTGGATGAGCGGCGTCCTCTGAGGTGATTTCCACCTCCGCGAGCCCCTCCACATTCAACCAATCCTGGTCAGGAGATGCGGTTTCTTTCTGAACTTGGGCGATGATTCGCTTGCGCATTGGTGTGCCTCCTGATTTCAAGGCTGGAGAAATTCCCAGCTACCTGACCAATAAGCCTGCTGCGCCAGTTTACTGCAAAGTCGGAGGCGTATGCATCACGTCGGAGGCGATGTTGGAGTGGTGAGGAGAGGGGGGTGGACGGGGAAAGTGGACCGCCACGCACCGCGAAATGTTGGATTGCAAACTTGCTCCTCATTCTTGACTATCGCAGCCCTGAGGAGTTCGAGCAGCAGGCCGATGAGTCTTAATCCAGGTGTCCGTTATTTCGGGGCCACCTCAACCTGACCCTCATCCTTTGACCCTAACACCGTTCTTTTACTGCGTATGCTTTACCTTTTAGATCACTTTCATTGCGTTGGTTGACCATTGTGCTGTAAACGCAACGCTCGCAATAGATTTCGCTTAACTCGCGTTGAGTGAGGTTCTTCAATTCCGCGTAGGCTGTCGCATTCGCCATCCACTCAAGAAGCTTCTCCTTCGGCGTGTTCTTATAGCTTTCGTGCATGAAGTCGAAAAGCTCTATTGGCGTATGTGCTTTTCTGTCCTGTCGAAGATAAACGCCAAAGAAGGTATAGGGAAACTGTCCATAATCCTCATACTCGGTCTGAGACATGGGCGCTTTGCAGATCCATGCCTTGTCTGTTCGGGGATCATGGCAAGCGAGAATCATTTCACGCTGGTGGGTTCCCCAACGTGCGCGTGTCCAACGAGGACCTTCTGAGGCCGCGCGCTGCGCGAGCAAAGGAGACCAACAGGCCACTCAGACCTCGCGACAGGGGCCTTGCCACACAACATCGAAATGGTTGAGAGAAGGTCCCAGGTGTCAGAAAGGTAGAGGGTAGAGTGATGGCTCTCGCTGCTTGGTGTGCCTGTTGGAAACAGGAGGTGCGCTCATCCTGCCGCGCGATTCCTGATCCGATCGGAATCAGGCCGGCAGGAGTGCGTCTTTGACGCGCTTGACCTTGATCTTTCCCGCATGTTTCTCCACCTTCGCCAGGTCGTAAACGGCCTGCATCCGCAGCCATGTCTCAGCGCCGCCGCCGAACGCTTTTTCCAAGCGGATCGCCATTTCGGCTGAGATCCCGGCCTTGCCGGTGACCAGGTTATGCATGGCCTGCCGCGTGACACCCAGCGCCTTTGCTCCTTCCGCCACGGACAGCCCCAGCGGTTTGAGGCAGTCATATCGCACCGACAGTCCTGGATGGGGAGGGTTCTTCATTCGCATCGTTGTGCTCCTTAATGGTAGTCAATGAGATCTACATCGTAGGCGCCGCCGCTCTCGAATCGAAAAATGATCCGCCAGTTGCCGGACACGGTCACGGACCAGAAACCGGCCAATTCTCCCTTCAGGGGATGAAGCCTGTAACCCGGTAACCCCATGTCTTGTTCTGTCACCGCTTCATTCAGCCTTGCCAGAATACGGGCTATCTTGTCGCTCTGTGCGGCAGGCACCTTTCGGCGGTCATCGTCTTCGAAGAATTTTGCCAGCCCCTTGTGCCTGAAAGTCTCGATCACCGCTTCATCCTGAATGAATCGGGCGACGCTGTCAAGCATGACTTGACAACAGGACGCCTGTATGGGCGAAACGTGGCGTCTCTTCAGATCTGGGCCGCAAAATAGGGACATCCTACTTTTTCAGGTCGGCCGGTCCATGTGCATCGTGTGCGCGTCGACCGAGCCTTTTCTTCCTCTCCTCCGTGTTGGAGGGGGCGATCAGGTGCTTTACAAACTGCGCGCATTGACCGAGCATCGACCATAGCCAAGAAATCCAATAGGTTCTTGCGTGCGCGGTCAGCGAGCAATGGAAAGCATCTGATCCCCTCAATCCCGCTCTTGCATATACTTCTTCAGCCCCCGTACAATACTCATCTTCTAGGCTAACCCATTGGCTTTCTGACCATTTCTTGTCAGTTAGCGGATAGGAGAGCAGGCCGGTATGCGGATCGAGTATTCGAAGGGCGAACGGGCATCCAAAGAACTCATACAGCTCCACCGACAGACATCCGAAGCCACCAGCGGCCGGAAGATGAAGGTCATGCTGATCTTCCCGCCCGATTGGTTCCCCTCCGAACCCTACCTCAGCCTTCCCTCCCTCACCGCCGTCCTCCGTCTAGCCGGCCATACCGTCATCCAGAAAGACGTGAATCTCGAAATGTACGACTGGTACTTCAGCGAGGACTTCTTGAAAAAGGTCCTGCGACGGGTGCCGCAGCAGCTCGACCGTCTCCGCAAGCTGTCGAAGAAACGCGATCTGGATGCCGGTGAGATGGATCTGCAGATGGCGCTCTGCGACCTCACCAGGCAGCGGATCGAGGAGTTGGTCAAGAAGGCGGAGAGGGCGAAGCAGATTATCCGCGGCGAAACATTCTATGACATCGATCAGCTGGAATGGGCGATCACGGTGTTTCGTGAGGTCACCTCCGTGATTTCGTTGGTCTATGCCCCGGCGCGCATTTGCATGCCGCCGATGGAGACGGACCTGTCTTACAAGGTCTTTGTCTCGGCCGAATTGATGGATGCGGTGCAGGATCAACAAGTCAACGTCTACCGCGATGTCTTTGAGCATCTGGTGAAGCCGGCGATTGAAGCCGAACGTCCGGATGTGGTCGGCATTTCCATCGTCCTGCAACAGCAGCTCTTCTCCTCCATGACCTTCTGCGCCCTCATCAAGCAGCACTTTCCCCACATTCACGTGACGATCGGCGGGAACACGGTGACGCGCTTGCGCGATGTGCTCCCGCAGTCGCCCCTGTTCTCCTACTTCGACAGCGCGGTGGTCTATGAAGGGGAGACGGCCTTTCTCCAACTCATCGAGGCGGTGGGCGCGAAGCGGGATCTTGGCGGCGTGCCGAATACGATCTACAAAGACGCCACCGGCGTGCATACGTCAGAACTCAGCTATGCGGAGGATATGGCTGCGCTGCCGCCGCCGGACTTTGATGGATTGCCGCTCGACAAGTATTTCGTGCCGACCAAGGTATTGCCCTATCTGGCGACGCGCGGGTGCTATTGGGGCCGTTGTGAATTTTGCGACCACGGCGAGGGCTATACGGCCGGGTACCGGACGAAGAAGATCGATGAGATTCTCGATGAGATCCGGTATTTGAAAACCAAGTACGGCGCACAGCATTTCCACTTCACGGACGAATCCTATCCTCCAGCCTTGTTCCGCAAACTGTCTCGCGGGTTGATCGAGACGAAGATGGACATCATCTGGACCACGCACATGCGGTTCGAGAAGAGTCTGCTGGACGAAGGAGTCTGGCAGGATGCCAAAGACTCTGGTTGCCGATACCTCCACTTCGGTTACGAATCAGGAAACGAGCGTGTGCTCAAGCTGATGGACAAGGCGACGACGATCGAGGTGATTACCAAGCATCTGCAACTGTCAGCGAATGCCGGCATCTGGAACCACTGCATGGGGTTCTTCGGATTCCCCGGCGAAACGAAAGAGGAAGCCTGGGACTCGGTGCAGTTTCTGGAACAGAACAAGGAGCACGTCCATTCGTTGGGCTTCGGCACCTTCGACTTGAGCAAACACACGCCTGTGGCCAAGGACCCGGACCGTTGGGGTGTCACGGCCTATAAGAATCCTGAGTGGGACCTGGCCCTCGATTACTACTACACGGTGAAGAACGGGATGAGTATCGAAGAGGCCGAGCGGGTCTTCGAAGAATTCGAACGGAACCACTATTCGGGCTGGGATTTACGCTTGTTCATTCGCGAGTACATCTTCCTCTACATTGCGCGATTCGGACTGAACAAAATTTCCGACCTTCGGTTCGGTCCGGATCGTCTAGGTATCGGTGCAATCTCTCCCTTCGAAGCGAAAGTCTGTTGAGCGATGAGACGAGGGGCTAGGGGCACGAGGCAATAGGGTCACCATGAGTGAATTGGTCCAAATCGGCGGGCTGGCGTCGTCCAAGAATGGCTCCAGACGTACGTCCAAAGTCATGCTGCTGTTTCCGCCCGAGTGGGTGCCGACGGCTCCGTACCTGGCGCTGCCGTCGCTCACCGCGGTGTTGCGTGAGGCGGGCCATCAGGTCGTGCAGAAAGACGTCAACATCGAGATGTACGACCACTTCTTCAGCGATTCGTTCTTGATCTGGGTCAAGGCGCGACAGGGCATGCAGCTCAAGGCGCTGGAGGAGAAGGACAAGGTCGGGGAGCTCACGGAGCGAGAAGCCGATCAGAAAGCCTGTCTGGAGC